>JAIEQN010000511.1 GCA_019747685.1 Gemmataceae bacterium | reverse complement strand
CCAGGGCGGCGAGCGGGTCGGCGGCGGCCAGCGGGGTGGCCGCGGCCCCGCCGGCGGCCTTCACCGCGGCCGGCTCGGCCCCCATGAACCAGTACATCATCCGGTCGGCGTCGTGCTTGACGGTCGCGTCCGGGGTGTGGTGCAGCCGCTCCCGGGGCGGGCGGAACAGGTCGTCGTGGATGGCCGGGGGTTCGTCGGCCTCGGGGAAGCCGGCCCGGACGACGCCCCACTGGGCCTGCCGGTGGTACAGCTCGCGGGCGTGGCCGAGGACGACCATCCGGCCCATCACCCACTGGCCGCCGAAGTCGATGAACCGGTGGCCCTGGCCGCCGGGGTCCGGGCGGCGGAGCGGGGCCGGGGTGTCGGGCGGGTCGGCGGCCCACCGCCGGGCCTGGTCGAGGTGGTGGGCGGCGACGACGACCGCGAACAGCCAGGCCCAGACGCGGACGGCGGTAGGGTGGGCGGACCAGGCCCAGTACCGGGGCGGGATGACGTACCCGTGATCGGCGACCATCGGCCCTCCGCGTCGGTGGGAGGGCTGTTGTAACTGATCCCGGTGGCACAGGCCTCCCGGCCTGTGCGCACAGGCCGGGAGGCCTGTGCCACCAATGCCTATGAGGCGAGCCGTAGGGCCGGCGGCTCGGGCGGGTCGAGCCGGCCGGTGTCGGCCCAGGCTTCGGCCAGGGCGTTGAGCCGGTCCATCTCGGCCTGCACCCGGAGCCGGTACGGTTCGAGGTCCGCCGCCTTCACCCCGGCCGGGACGGCGACCGGGTCGGCGGTGACGCACCGGGCGACCGAGAACGGCCGGGGGACGGCGAACCAGTCCCAGCTCCCCGTCCGCCACGGCCGGCGGTAGCCGACCCCGACCGGGACGATCTCCATGCCGGTGCGGGAGGCGACGTAGACGATCCCCGGCTGGACCACCCGCCGCGGCCCGCGGGGGCCGTCGGGCGTGACGGCCAGGTGCCGCCACGGGACGTTGTCGCCGATGAGCTGGCGGACGGCCTCGACCCCGCCGCGGTTGGTCGAGCCGTGGACCATGCCCATGCCGAGCGACCGGACGAGCGACCCGAGCAACTGCCCGTCGGCGTGCTTGCTGACCAGGACGGCGATGTCCGCCCGGCCGAAGTAGAGGGTGGGCAGGAGGAGGTTTTCGTGCCAGATGCAGTAGATGCGGCGGGCGCCGGGGGGCAGGGCGGCCGGGTTGCAGGGCGGGCCGAGGGGCTTGTACTCGAACCGGAGGGTGCGGAACAGCAGGCGGGCGGCCCGGGTCCCGGCCCACCCGGCGGCGGCGAGCAGCCGGCGGTTGCGGATTTTCATCGGTCGGCCTCCGTGCCGTCGCAGTCAGTCGGGCCAGTCGCCGGAAAACACCTCGGTCGCCGGGCCGGTCATGTAGACGTGGTTGTCGGCCTCGGACCACTCCAGTTCGAGGTCCCCGCCGGGCAGGTGGGCGAGCAGCTTCCGGTCGGTCCGGCCGGTCAGCACCCCGGCCACGCAGACGGCACACGCCCCGGTCCCGCAGGCCAGGGTGACACCGCTGCCCCGCTCCCACGTCCGCATCGTCACCTCGCCCGGCGAATGCACCTGGACGAAGTGGACGTTGATCCGCTTTGGAAACACGGGTGCCATTTCCAGCACCCGCCCGAGCAGTTCGAGCGGCACCTTCGCCACGTCGGCAGCGTACAGCGTAACGTGCGGATTGCCCATCGACACGCACGTCATCCGCAGGTCCAGCCCGGCGGAAGCGGCACGATGCCGGAGGAACTCCGCCGAGTTCCAGAGCCGGTTGATCTCGTCCGGCGCCGGGTGATCGACCACCCGTTCGCCCGGCAACGTGGTCGGAATCTTCGCTGCTTCGAGGATCGGCTCGCCCATGTCGACCCGGACCCGGGACACCTTGTCCTGCTTCACTTCGAGGTCGACGGTCAGCACCCCGCGGCCGGTCTCGATGGCGAGCCTCGGCTCGCGGGCGATGCCGTGGTCGTAGACGTACTTGGCCACGCACCGCAGCCCGTTGCCGCACATCTCCGCCTCGGACCCGTCGGCGTTGAACATCCGCATCCGGGCGTCGGCGATGTCCGACTTGCAAATCAGGATCAGCCCGTCCGAGCCGATGCCGAAGTGGCGGTCGCTGACGGCCCGGCTGACGGCCAGCGGGTCGGCCGGCGTCGGGCCGTTGACGCAGTCGACGTAGACGTAGTCGTTGCCCGCCCCGTGCATCTTGGTGAACCGCATGACGGGGATTTTACCGCCGGCGGCGGGCCGGGGAAGCCCAGCTAGAATGGGGGCATGGGGCAGACGGCGGCACCGGCCCGGACGATCCGCCTGGTCCGGTCGCCGAAGGACGACGGGGTCGGCGTCTTCCGCATCGACGTTGGAGGCCGGCCGCAGTTCTACGCCCTGCGGGAAGTGCCCTGCGAGATCGGCGGGCGGGGGTTCGCCGTCCACCGGCTCGGGATGGGCACCGTCTACCACGTCCGGGTCGGCGGCCCGGACCCGTCGTGCGAGTGCCTGGGGTTCCTCCGCTGGGCCCGGTGCAAGCACGTCGCCGGGCTGTCGGCGCTGATCCGACAAGGCGCCCTGTAGGGTGTGTCGAGCGGACCGTCCGCGGTCCGCTCGACACACCCTACGAGGTGGTCGGCGTCAACCACTCCCCCAAGTCCGTCTCCAACTCCTTGACGAACTGGCTCCGCGGTAAGACCCGGTCGCAGCCGGCCTGGCGAGCGGCCTTCAGCAGATCGGCCGCGACGTGCGACCCGAACGCGACCGTCTTCGGCATGACGGGGCAGACCGCCCGCAGTTCGGCCAGCAGGGCCGGCAGGTCGAGGCCGTCGGCGTGCAGATCGATCAAGACCCCGCCGGGCTGCGACTGCCGGGCCAAGTCCAACAGGGCGGCCGGGGTCTTGGCCTGTCGGATGGTCAGCCCGGCGGCCCGGGCCGTCCCGGCCACCCGGCTGAAGAAGATCAGGTCGTCACAGAGCATGATCCCGCCGGTCACTTCTTCTCCCCCAGCCCCTTCGCCTCCAGGACCATGTTCACCGCCCGGGTCAGGCCGTCGTCGAACTTCCTCTCCCGGAACGCGGTCAGCAACATGTCCCGCAGCTTCTTCCCGAACCCCTCGGGGAACCCGGGGACGGCGTCCTCGGTGATCTCGACGTACAGGAACGGCGGGGCCTTGCAGACGAACAGGTAGATGCCGCTGAGCTTGTCGGCCTTGACCCGGTCGAGGACGAGCTTGCGGAAGTACCGCTCCCGCTCGGCCCCGGTCATTTCCTTGACCTTCTCGGTGTCGTCTTTCGGCGGGGCCTCGACCGTCTCGACCACCAGGTCGACCTTTCTTTCCTTCAGCAGCCGCTCGGCGGCCGGGGCGACCTTCTTCCAGGCGTCCTCGCCGAAGAACTTCGCCTCGTCCTTGCTCGCCAGCGGCTTCCCCCGGGCCGCCTTGCCCGGCTGGTCCTTATCCCGCACGGCCGGCCGGTCGTCGGCGTCCCGCAGGGCCACCACCGACCGCCGGCGGAGCAGCCGCTTGACCTCCGACACGTCCACGAAGGTGCTGAGCAAGGAGGCGTCGGTTGCCCCGCCCTCGGTCACGCCGACCAACTCGCCGGCGTCGTTGACCAGCGGTCCGCCGCTGTCGCCCGGGTTGGTCGGGCTGTCGGTCTCGACCACCCGCGCGTCGAACTCGGCGACGTGCCGCTCGTCCAGCTTGGCCCGCCACTTCTTGGCGTACACCTGCCGGACCTTGCCCGGGGTGTACACCCACAGCGCCCCGCTGCGGCCCGGGTTGCCGACCGAATGCACCGTCTGGCCCGGGTCCGGGCTGTCGGCCGCGATCGGCAGCTCCTCCGCCCCGGCCGGCACCCGGTCGATGCGGATCAGGGCCAGGTCGGCCGCCTTGTCCACCTCGACCACCTCCCCGGGGATGCCGAGGCCCCGGGCGCGTTCGAGGTAGTACCGCCGCTCGGGGACGACCTTCTTGCCGTCGAAGGCCGGGAAGTAGACGGTCGCGTCCTGGACGTTGCCGACGACGTGGTAGTTGGTCAGAACCAGCCGCCGGCCCTTGTCGATCAGCGCCCCGCTGCCGGTCGCCTTGCGGCCGTCGCCGCGGTCCGAATGGACCCAGACGACCGACTTCAGCACCTTCCGGTAGACGGAGACGCCGGCCTCGGTGGTCGGCTTGGTCGCTTCGGCCGGAGGGTCGGCCTTGTCCGGCTGGGCGACGGCGACCGACGCCACGAGCAGGGCGGCCAGAGCGATCGAGCGGGTCGGCATGGCACTCCTCGGCTGCGGGGCCGGTCAACCGGATTGTACGCGGCCGGCACTTGTCGGGGGTCGGGTCGGCGCGGAACATGGTGAGCAACCGACCCCGTTCCCCTCCCGCGTGCCGCCATGCCCGAACCGCTCCGCCACGTGCCGCCCGAGGCCCTGATCGTCGGCTGGGACTTCAGCACCGGCGGGGTGAAGGCCTTGGCCTTCGACCTGTCCGGGAACGTGGTCGCCGAAGCGCGGCTGCCCACCGACCTGTGGACGGCCGGCGGGGTGAGCGAGCTGAACCTGATGCAGCTCGAAGGCCAGGCCCGGGCCAGCGCCCGCGACCTGTCCCAAAAGCTCGAAGACCTCGGCCGGCGGGACCACTGGGCGGCCGGCGGCATCTCGGCCACCCACCACACCAACGGCCGGGTCGACGCCCGGCACAACCAAGTCCGCCGCGCGATCTGCTGGAACGACCAGACCCTCGCCGCGTACCACGCGAAGGGCCTGGAACGGCTCGGCGGCCAGGACCGGGTGAGAGAGCTGACCGGCGGTCCGTGGGCCGTGCGGTACTCGCTCAGCCACCTCGTCAAAGACGAGGAGACGCTGCCCGAGGCCGACTGGAAGCGGACCAAGTACGTCCTCGGCCACGGGCCGCTGGCGGTCGGCTACCTGACCACCATCCTCGGGGTGACGAGCGTGTCGGCCGCCGCGTCCACCGGGATCATGGACCTGCGGACGAACCAATGGCGGCGGGAGATGCTCGACGCCATCGTCCGCGAGGATTACCGGGAGCTGGCCTGGAACAGCCTGCCGGAGATCGTGGACATGAACCAGCCGATCGAAATGCTCTCCCCGCGGCTGGGGCAGTGGGACATCGGGTATTCCGTGGCCGACCTCCCCTACACCTTCCCGCCGCTCGACGACCAGGCGGCCGGCCTCGTCGGCGGGGGGGCGGTGGACGCCGGGCAGGTGGCCGTCATCCTCGGCAACTCGGCGGTGGTCAACTCGTCGTCGGCCAAGCTGCCGGACGCCGGCACCCTGGACGTGATGAAGCTGAACTGGGGGCCGTACCTGTGGATGCGGTGCTACTCGAACGGGGCGCAATTCCTGGACCGCGTCGTCGGCCCGAGCCCGGACTGGGCGAAGCTCGAAGCCGCCGCCCGGGCGGTGCCCCCGGGGGCGAACGGCAGCACGGTGCTGCCGTTCGTCCTGAGCGAGCCGTCGATCGGCGTCACCGCCCCGCGGTTCGAGTGGTTCCCGAGTGAGCCGTCCGACCCCGGCGTCCGGCTGCGGGCGTCGTTCGAGGCCATCGCCTACCTGATCGGCCTCGGCGTCCGCGAACACGAGGCCGCGGGGCAATCGATCACCCGGATCACCGTGTCCGGCGGGATCGCCCGGTCCGACCTCATGCTGGAGGTGCTGGCGAGCGTCCTGAACCGGCCGCTGGAGCGGCTGGTGTCGAGCGAGGGGCCGGCCCTGGGGGCGGCGGTGGTGGCCCTGGCCGGGCTGGAGAGCTACCGCCGGGCCGAGGTGGGGACCGCCGACCCGTACACCACGGCCGACGCGGTCGCCCAACTCGTCAAGTTCCGCGACCGGGTGCCGCCCCGGCCGGAGTGGGTCGAGCCGTACCGGCGCGGCCTGGCCGAGTTCGAGAAGCGGCTGAAGGGCTGAGCTTCCGGGCCCGGGCCAACGGCCCGGGGGACGTTCCGCCGGATTCGCGCGAACCTGTTCCTCCCCGCGTGTGTCCGCCCGCCATGACCCCGCCGTACTACGCGGTCATCTTCACCTCCGTCCGGGACGCCAAGCCGGACGACGGGTACGCCGAGGCGGCCGCCCGGATGGAGGAGCTGGCCCGGCAGCAGCCCGGGTTCCTCGGGGTCGAGTCGGCCCGCGGCCCCGACGGCCTCGGCATCACCGTCTCGTACTGGGAATCCGAGGACGCCGTCCGGGCCTGGGGCCGGCACGCCGAACACCTCCTCGCCCAGCGGGCCGGCCGGGACCGGTGGTACGAGCGGTTCAGCCTCCGCGTCTGCCGGGTCGAACAGGCCCGCTCCTTTTCCCGCCCCGAACCCGGAGAACCCGTATGACGCCCGACCTGATCGACCAGTACGAGCGCGGCCCGGCCAAGGTCCGGGCGGCCGTCGCCGGGCTGACCCGGGAGGAGCTGACCGCCCGCCCCGGCCCGGGCGAGTGGTCGATCCACGAGGTCGTCGTCCACCTCTCGGACAGCGACGCCATCAGCATCGACCGGATGAAGCGGATGCTCTCCGAGGACAACCCGCAACTCCTGTACGCCGACGAGACGGCTTACGTCGAGCGGCTCGCCACCCACGACCAGGACCTCGAAGACGCCATCCTGCTCATGGAGATCGGCCGGCGGCAGTTCGCCCGGGTCTTGCGGAAGCTCCCGCCCGAGGCGTTCGACCGGTCCGGGATGCACAACAAGAAGGGCCGGGTCACGGTCGGCGGCATGGTCCCCAGCTACGTCCAGCACATCGACGACCACCTCGCCTACGTCCGCAAGAAGCGGACGAACCTCGGCAAGCCGCTCCCGGAGGGCCGGGCGTGACCCGCACCAAGACCGCCATCCTGGTCTTCCCGGACGTGGAGGTCCTCGACTTCTGCGGGCCGTTCGAGGTGTTCGGCGTCACCCGCCTGGACGAGGCCAAGCGGCGGGAGGAGCCGTCGCCGTTCGACGTGTACCTGGTCGCCGAGACGGCCGACCCGGTCCGGGCGACCGGCGGGTTGCGGGTCGTGCCGGATCACTCCTTCGAGACCGCCCCGGCCGCCGACCTGCTGGTCGTCCCCGGCGGCTGGGGCACCCGCCCGCTGCTGACCAACTCGCGGGCCGTCGAATGGGTGAAGCGGCAGGCCGACGGGGCGAAGCTGACCCTGTCGGTGTGTACCGGGTCGCTGGTCCTCGGGGCGGCCGGCCTCTTGTCCGGCAAGCGGGCGACGACGCACTGGATGGCCCTCGGGTTGATGCGGGGGATGTTCCCGGACGTGACGGTCGTGGACCACCTCCACTGGGTCGAGGACGGCGTTCACACGTCGGCCGGCATCTCGGCCGGGAACGACCTGGCGTTGCGGGTGGTGGCGAAGCTGTGCGGCGAGCCGGTCGCCCGGACCACGGCCCGGTACATGGAGTGAGTACCCGTACCCGGAGTCGGACGCCCGGAGGATACCGGTGGAGCGGGCCGGGTAGGCCGAGGGAGTTTCGCACCCGAATCCCAAGTTGGGCCGGGAGAGGATCATGGCCGTGGACGGGCGGTTGGTCTGCGGCCGGTTCCCCCGGGCCTCGACATACCACCCCGGGTGGGTCCTCGCCGGCGTCGGCAGTGCGGCCAACGCCCTGTGGCTGACCGAGTGGCTCGGCGAGGCGCTCGACCTGCGGCCCGGGATGCGGGTGCTCGACCTCGGGTGCGGGCGGGCGATGTCGTCGGTCTTCCTCCGCCGCGAGTTCGGGGTGCAGGTCTGGGCCGCCGATCTGTGGTTCAGCCCGACCGAGAACCTCCGGCGGGTCCGGGACGCCGGTGTCGAGGACGGGGTCTTCCCGCTCCACGCCGACGCCCGGGCGCTGCCGTTCGCCGCCGACTTCTTCGACGCCGTCGTGTCCGTCGATTCCTTCTTCTACTACGGCACCGACGACCTGTATCTCAACACCCTGGCCCGGTTCGTCAAGCCGGGCGGCCGGATCGGAATCGCCCAGGCCGGGCTGTCGGGCGAGCTGGACGGCGAGGTCCCGGCTCACCTCCGGGACTGGTGGGCCCAGGACCGGCCGTGGTGCTTCCACTCGGCGGCCTGGTGGCGGCGGCACTGGGAGCGGACCGGCATCCTGGACATCGAGACGGCCGACACGCTGGCCGACGGCTGGCGGTTCTGGGTGGACTGGCTGAAGGTCGTCGCCCCCGACAACGCGACCGAGATCGCGGCGGTGGAGGACGACGCCGGCCGCCACCTCGGGTACGTCCGGGTCGTCGGCCGTCGCCGGGCCGACGCGCCGCTGGACGACCCGGTCGTGTCCATCCCGATCCAGTACGAGCAGCGGCCGCTGCTCCGCGGCTCGGAGTAAGCCGGGAACCGGGGGCGGACATGCCGACCGTGTACGTGGACGCCGACGCCTGCCCGGTCAAGGACGAGGTCTACCGGGTGGCCGGGCGGTACGCGGTCCGGGTGGTGGTCGTGGCCAACGCCCACCTGCGGGTGCCGGCCGGGCCGCCGGTGGAGCTGGTCGTCCGGCCCGGGTTCGGGGCGGCCGACGACTGGATCGCCGAGCAGATCGGGGCCGGCGACATCTGCATTACCGCCGACGTGCCGCTGGCCGCCCGGTGCGTGGCCCGCGGGGCGGTCGTGGTCGACCCGAAGGGCCGGCTGCTCACCGAGGCCTCGATCGGCGAGGCGGTCGGGATGCGGGACCTGATGGAGGACCTGCGCCAGTCCGGGGCGGCGACCGGCGGCCCGGCCCCGATGACCGCCAAGGACCGCTCGCGGTTCCTGTCCACCCTCGATCAGGTCGTGAACGCCGCCCTCCGGGCGGCCCGTTAGCCCGACCGCGTTGGCTGACTTCGGGCGGCCGTCACATGGACTTGCCGGCCTGCCGCATGAAGAGGACCAGCAGCCCGCCCACCAGCAGGGCGCCGGGGACCAGCCCGCCGAGCCACGCCCACCGGTCGTTCCCGGTCATCGACATCGGCACCAGGACGGCGGCGATCACCAGGCCGAAGAACACGACGGCCAGCAGCATGATGAGCAGGACCTTCCAGGCCGGCATGATGACCCCTGTGGGAGGGACGGAGCGGGCGACTCGATTATACCACGCGGGCCGCCCGGCGTTCAGCCGGCGGCCCGGTCGATCCAGCCGCCGCCGAGGACCCGGGTGCCGGCGTAGAACGCCACCGCCTGCCCCGGCGTCACCGCCGGCTGCGGCTCGGCGAACCGCACCTCGGCACCACCGCCGGGCAAGGCCGTGACCGTCGCGGGCACCCCGGCGTGCCGGTAGCGGATTTTCGCGGTGCAGGGCCGGGGGCCGGCCGGCTCGGCGGCCAGCCAGTTCACCCCGGACGCCACCAGCCCGCCGGCCAGCAGGTCGGCCGCGTCGCCGACCACCACCTCGTTCGTCTCCGGCAGCAGTTCCAGCACGAACCGCTTCCGGCCGGTGGCCACGCCCAGCCCCTTCCGCTGGCCGACGGTGAACCGGTCGATCCCGTCGTGCTCGCCCAGGACGGTCCCGTCCTTCTCCCGGACGACGCCGGGGGTAGCGACCTCCGGCCGCCGCCGGCGGACGACGGCGGTGTGGTCCCCGCCCGGGACGAAGCAGATTTCCACGCTGTCCGGCTTGTCGGCCACCCCGAGTAGGCCCGCCTCCCGGGCGACGGCCCGGATTTCCGGCTTGGTGAACCCGCCGACCGGGAACAGCAGGTGCGGCAGAATATTCCGGTCGATGCCGTGCAGGACGTAGCTCTGGTCCTTGTCCCGGTCGAGGCCCCGGTGCAACTCCGGGCCGTCGGGTCCGTGGACGATGCGGGCGTAGTGGCCGGTGGCGATGAAATCCGCCCCGAGCTGCCGGCCGAACGCCCAGAGCTGGCCGAACTTCAGCCAGGTGTTGCAGACCACGCACGGGTTCGGGGTCCGCCCGCGGGCGTACTCGCCCGCGAAGTAGTCGATGACTTTGCCGAACTCGGCCTCGAAGTCGAGGGCGTGGAACGGGATGTCCAGCTTGTCCGCCACCCGCCGGGCGTCGCCCGCGTCGACGGCCGAGCAGCAGCCCTTCTTGCGGTCGGCCCGGGACGACCCGTGGTCCTCCACCCCGGTCCGCATGAACAGCCCGACGACCTCGTACCCCTGCCGCCGCAGCAGCACGGCCGCGGCCGAGCTGTCCACCCCGCCGCTCATCGCCAGCACCACCCGCCCCGGCATCGTTCGCCCCGCGCTCATTGGTTCCGGCCGACTCACCCACCCCACGCCCGAACCATTTTACCCGTCCGGAAGAAACAAGGTGAGAGGGTCCGGCCCGCCCCCGGACCGCCCGGCCGGTACATCCGCCCCGCCCGGCCGGACTTTTTTCGCACATTCCGCCGGAATCGGTTTGCATCCGCCCACCGGGAGTGTACAGAACGGATGACCAGTAGTGTACGGCCAATCCGGAGGACGCCCGTGCCGCTCCGCTACCTGTTCGTGGACATGAACGCCTTCTTCGCCTCGGTCGAGCAGCAGGACGACCCGCGGCTGCGGGGCCGGCCGGTGGCGGTCATCCCGACCCGGGCCGAGACCACCTTCTGCATCGCCGCCAGCTACGAGGCCCGGGCGTTCGGGGTGAAGACCGGGACCCCGGTCTGGCAGGCCCGCCGGCTCTGCCCGGGCCTGGTTACCATCGAGGCCGACCACGACCGGTACACGGTCGCCCACCACCGCGTCCTGGACGCGGTCGGGTCGGTCCTGCCGGTCGGCCGGGTGCTGTCGGTGGACGAGGTGTCGTGCGGGCTGGTCGGGGACGAGCGGCGGCCGGACCGGGCGGTCGGCCTGGCCAACCGGATCAAGGCGGCGATCCGAGCCCGGGCCGGGGAGTGGATGCGGTGCTCGGTCGGGGCCGGGCCGAACGGGATGCTGGCCAAGGTGGCGGCCGACATGCACAAGCCGGACGGGCTGACGGTCCTGCCGGACGACCTGGCCCCGCTGGACGGCCTCGCGCTGACCGACTTCCCGGGGGTCGGGCCGCGGATGGAGCGGCGGCTGAAGCTCCACGGGGTCTTCACCGCCCGGCAGTTGCGGGCCGCCCCGGCGGCGACGCTGGCGACCGTCTGGGGGAGCAAGCTGCTGGGCGAGCGGTGGCACCGGCTGCTCCGCGGGGAGGAGGTCCCGACCCCGCCCGAGCGGCGGCGGTCGGTCAGCCACTCGCACGTCCTGCCGCCGGAGCTGCGGACCGACGCCGGGGCGTACGGCGTCCTGGTCCGGCTGACCCACAAGGCGGCGGCCCGGCTGCGGAAGATGAACTACTGGGCCGGCGGGCTGTCGGTCGGGGTGACGTGGAAGGGGGAGGCCGGGGCGGCGCCGGACCCGGCCGGTTGGGGCCGGTCGGGGTGGTCGGCCGGGTGTCGCCTGCCGCACTGCCAGGACACGCCGAACCTCCTGCGGGCGGTCGGCCATTTGTGGGGGAAGCGGCCGGCGGGGGAGGGGGTGCCGTTCAAGGTGGGGATGGCGTTGGTCGACCTGCGGCCGGCGGCGAGCGCGACGCCGTCGCTGTTCGCGGACGACCGGGCGGCGGCCGACCTGTCGCGTGCGGTGGACGGGGTGAACGCCGAGTTCGGCCGGAGCATGGCGTACTTCGGCGGGATGTGGGGCCTGCGGGACGCCGCCCCGAACCGGATCGCGTTCAACCGCATCCCGGACCTCAGCCGGGCGGTGAGCTGACCGGCCCGTCAACGCGGGCGCGCATCGCCGGCGGGGCCGGCTGTTTCGTTCTTGGGCGGGACGGCGGGCCGCGGTATAGTACGGGCGGGTGACGGAGGGCCGACATGGTGACCAAAGACGAGGCCGCGCGGACGCTGGCCGGGCTGCGTTACGAAGGGGGCGACGGCGTCACCCACGTCTACCGGCTGGTCGGTGCGGCCGAGGACGACCCGGACGAGCCGATCAAGCTGCTCAACGACAGCGAGTCCCGCGAGCCGATCGGGTTCCATCCGCTCGGTTTCCGGCCGATGCCGGCGCTCGGCGTCCCGTACCGGTACATCCTCCTCGTCGTTTCGCCGGGCGAACTGGTGGACATCCGGGGCGGGCGACTGGAACTCCCGCGGGGTTGGAAGCTCGGTGAAGAGTTTCCCCGACCGGCGTTCGAGCCGGAGCCGGACGACGCGGCGGCGGACGAATGGGCCGACGAGCCGGAGCCGGTTTGATGGCGACCCGGGACGAGTGGGCGGCCGGGTACGCCCGGCAGGCGGACGCCGACCTCGGGTTGTTCGAGCGGGTGTGGCCGGACGCGGCCGTAACCACCTGCCACAAGCTCCTATTGCTCCAGATGGCGTGCGAGAAGCTGGTGAAGGCGTACCTGTGTGATTCGGGCTCGGACCCGGCGGTGTTGCAGACGAGCCACGCCTACACCGCCGCCAACCTGCCCGATGTCGTTCAAGAGGCCGCGGTCCGGGTGGGCTACCGCGGCAGTCGACTCCGGCAGGTCGTCGGGTTCGCCCAGCGATTGGCCGGCGAGATCGAGTTGTTGGCCCCGGCGGTGAAGCGGGGCGGGCAGCGGCCGGACAACTGCGAGTACCCGTGGGAGGACGCCGGCGGCGTCCTGCACGTCCCGCCCGACTGGTCGTTCGCCCCGACGCGACTCCTGGCCCAGCCCGCCGGCCGGGTGTTCCTCCGACTCGTCCGGGCGGCGATCGACGAGCTGGTGCCGTAGGGCCGGGTCACCTCCGCGGCACCTCCCAGACGACGGCCGTGCCGTCGGCCCCGCCGGTCGCCAGCCGCGTCCCGTCCGGCGAGAACGCGACCACCTGGACCGCCCCCCGGTGCCCGTCGAAGCCGGGCCGCTCCCCGCCGGTCGCGGCGTCGAACACCCGCACCCGGTCGCCGGCCACCGCGACCCACGCCCCGTCCGGGCTGAACGCCGCCGACCGGCCGAGGCTGAAGTCCGACTTGGCCCGCCAGACCACCTCGCCGGTTGTTGCCGCACAGACATACACGCAGCCGTGCTCGTGGTTCTGGACGGGCGAGCCGCGGGCCACCACCACCGCCAGCCGCTTCCCGTCCGGCGACAGGGCGGCCGCCTCGATCCGGTCGTCGGGGTCGCGGTCGAGCCCCGGGGAGGTGGCCGACCGCAGCAGCCCCGCGTCCTGGGCGTCCCAGCCGGTGTCCCGGCGGCCGGTGGTCAGGTCCCACAGGGACACCGCGTTCTTCTCGGCGTAGACCGCCATCCGCCCGCCGGGCCCGATGGTGAGTGGGGTGCCCTTGACCGGGATCGGTCGGATGACCCTCCCGGTCGCCAGGTCGATCAGCGTCGCCTCGGCCGCCCCCCGCTCGAACGCCACGGCCGTCCTCCCGTCCGGGGCCGGGAAGGCGGCGAACAGCCCCTCCGCCCGCCACAGCTCCCGCCCGGTCGCGGTGTCACGGGCGACCAGGCCCCGCCGGCCCGCCGCCTCCCACTTCGGCCGGTCGGGGGCGAACACCGTGCCAGCGTCGGCCGATAGCCCCGGGTAGAGGCCGACCCGGTCGATCCGTCGGAGTTCCGCCCCGGTGGCCGCGTCCCACGTCCGGGCGGTGCCGTCATCGGACACCGTTACCAGCCGCTTCCCGTCCGGGGTGAACCGGACGGCGGTCACCTCGGCCTGGTGGCCGTTGTCCGGGGACACGACCCGTCCGGTGGCGGCGTCGAACACCCGGATCAATCCGGTATGGATGGCGACCGCCACCCGCCCCCCGTCGGGCGAGACGGCGACCTGGGCCGTTCGCCCGACCAACCGGGCCGTCCAGTCCCGGACCTGTTGGCCGGTCGCCCGGTCCCACTGGCGGAAGGTGAACACGGCCCCGGCGTCGGCCGCGGCCCACACCGACCCGTCCGGCAGGAACCCGACGTGCAGCATCCAGGCGTCGTCCGCGGCCGGCTTCTCCCACTCGAACGCCGTCACCAGCTTCCCGGCCGCCGGGTCCCACACCCGGACCGCCTCCGGCTGCCGCGGGGCGGGGCGGCCCTTCTCACGCGGCGCCGCCGCGAAGATGGCGAGGTGCTGACCGTCCGGGGACACGGCGAAGGCGGAGGGGACCGGTAGGCCGCCCCCGAACGTCCGCACCGGCTTCTCGCCGGCGACATCCCAGACCGCGACGGAGTGGTCCGGCCGGATCACGTACAGCAGTTTTCCATCCGGGGAAAGGGCGAACGAGTCCCCGCCCCACATGTTGCCGGCCCCGGTGGTGGCCCCGGCCAGCCGGCCGGTCGGCTTGCCGCCCTCGCCCCACAGCCAGACCGTCCCCGGGTCGTCTCCGAAGCCCGGCTCGGCCTCGGCGACCGCCGACCCGTCCGCGGCGAACGCCCCGGGGGCGCCGAACATCCTCCGGTCCTTGTGGACACCGAACCGGAAGGCCCGGGCCTCGGCGTCCCGCTCCAGGTCCCAGACGAACCCCCGGTTGGTGTAGGCGTGCCGTTGGACGACCTCGTTGCCGTAGAGGAGGAGCGACCGGCCGTCGGCCAGGACCCGGCCCGCCTCGACGATCGTCTGGCCGACCTCCGCCTCGTCCGGCCGCGGCACCCCGATCGTCCGGCGGGCCTCCCCGGTGCGGGCGTCCCAGACCACCGCCGGCCCGCGCCCGACGGACACCAGCACCTGCCCGCCGAGACCGTACTGGAGGCTCCGGGGCCAGCCGGGGTGGCGGAACCGGTGGGTGCCCATCCGGGCCACCGCCCCCTGCGGCAGCGGGTCGGGCCGGTCGGCCGGCCGCGGGGGCGGTGCCTCG
>JAIEQN010000826.1 GCA_019747685.1 Gemmataceae bacterium | reverse complement strand
ACGTTGGCGTAGCTCTTGGCCGGCAGGGCCATCGCGGCCCCGGCCGCCGCCCCGGTCGCCAGGAACGACCGGCGGTTGACCGACTTCTTCGCCATGAGAGGAACTCCGAAGGGGGTGAAGGCAAGGGTTCGGACCGGGGTCAAGCGACCCAGGGCTCACGCCCTGGGCTACGCGCTCCCCGCCCCCTCCGGGGGCTCGGGCCTTGAGCCCCCGGAGGGGGCGGGGAGCGCGTAGCCGGGGGTGACAACCCCTGGCGCGCGGCGACTCGCCGGTCACTTCTTCTTCTGGGCGAACAGCCAGGTCCACAGCTCCTTCTCGGCGTAGGCCGGGTCCCAACTGTTGTGGTCGACGCCCTTGTACTCGGTGTACTTGGGGGTCCCGCCGGCCGTCTTCAGGGCGTCGACCATCTGCCGGGACAGGTCCACCTTGACCGCCTTGTCCTGGTCCCCGTGGAACACCCAGGCCGGGATGCCCTTGATCTTCTCGGCCGTCGTCTTGGCCGCGTCCGGACCGCCCCGGAAGACCCCGCCGCAGATCGGGACGATGGCCGCCCACTTGTCCGGGTGGGCGGCGGCGAGGCTCCAGGTCCCGAACCCGCCCATCGACAGGCCGGTCAGGTAGACCCGGTCCGGGTCGGTCTTGTAGGCCTTCTGCACCTCGCCCAGGATGGCCAGGGCCCGCTTGCCGTCGTCGCTGTCGGCCATCCACGTCCGCTTCTCGGACTGCGGGATGACGACGATCGCCGGGAACGTCTTCTCCGCCTTCCGGATGGCGGTCCCGATCCCGACCTCGGCCGGCATCTTCTTCCCGCCCTTGGTCTCGCCCGCCCCGTGCAGGAACAGGATGACCGGGACGGCCTTCGTCCCGTCGTAGTCGTGGGGGACGAACACGACGTAGGGCGACTCGGTGCCGTCGGCGTTCTTGAACGTCTTCTTGACGAACCCGGTCTTGGCGTCGTCGGCCGCGGCGGTGGTCCCGCAGGCGAGGGCCGCGACGGCGAACACCCCGAGGCGGGCGGCGGTGGACATGCGGCAGCTCCGGCGGGAGGGGACCGAAGTGGGCTCGCCGGCCATCCTATTCCGGCCGCCCGCCGGCCGCCACCGCGCAAGCGAAAAACCCGCCGGCGTTCAACTGGCGGGACTCGTCCGCACAGGCCGGGAGGCCTGTGCCACCGGGGCATGGATGTGATCGACCGGGCATGGGGGGGCGGGGTTCCGGTGGCACAGGCCTCCCGGCCTGTGCTCCGCTCAGCCGACGTAGACCGCGCCGCCGAGCCCGGCGAACGCCGGGAAGGACAGCACCGGGCTGCCGCCGGCGAAGGCCGTCACCCGGCCCCGGGCGGTGCCGGTCAGGAGGTCGGCCCGGCCGTCCCCGTTGATGTCGGAGACGCCGACCCGGGCCCCGGCCCGCTCGTTCGGGTCGGCGGCGAAGAAGTCGGCCACCGACCGGACCCCGTTCCCGGCGGCCAAGTCCCGGCCGCTGACCACCCGCACCCGCGGGCCGCCGCCGCCGCCCGACCCGGCCGCGATGTCGGCGTACCCGTCGCCGTCGAGGTCCCCGGCCGCCAGGGACAGCCCGGTCCGGACGGACGGGTCGAAGGCGAAGAAGTCGTTGACCAACGGCCGCGGGCCGCCGGCCGCCACCGACCGGCCGTCGTACACCGACACCCGCGGCCCGCCCCCCTCGCCCGGGGCGACGATCAGGTCCCCGGCCCCGTCCCGGTTCACGTCCCCGACCGCGAGCCGCAAGCCGCCGCGGAAGTCCGGGTATGGCAGCCCGAAGAAGTCGCCGGCCAGCTTGCGGAACGGGCCGTCGGCCGCCGTCCAGGTCTGGATGCGGGGGCCGCCGCCGGCCCCGGGGCCGACGACGAGGTCCGCGAGGCCGTCCCCGTCGAGGTCGCCGGCGGCGACCTCGGCCGACCCGGTGAACCCCTCGAACGGGGCCACGTCGAAGATCAGCCCGCGGGTCTGCCCGTCCCACACCCGGACCCGGGCCGGGATGCCGCCGCCCGAGCCGACGATGACATCCGGGACGCCGTCCCCGGTCACGTCGCCCCGGGCCACCCGGGCGCCACCGGCGTAGCCGTCGCCGAACGGGGTCAGGGTGAAGTCGACCGCCCCGTCGGACCGGAAGACGGTGACGGTGGTGGTGACGCCCGGCCGGGCGTCGGTGGTCGCGGCGATGGCCGCCGGGTCGGCGGTGTTCCCGGCCGTCGGCTGATCCGACCCCGGCCCCGGGGCATTGACCACCACCCGGGACGGGCCGGGGTCGTCCTGGGCCGACGGCCGGGCCGACCCGGCCGTGACCGGGGATGCCGGCCCGGCCGGGGTGCCGACCTCGACCACCTCGAAGTCGGTCCGGGTCGGGTTCTTGTTCCCGTCCACGGTGCTCGTCGCCCGCAGCCCGGCGAAGGTGAGCTGCCCGCGGTAGCTGGCCGCGACCGGGTAGAACAGCTGGTTGTGGATCGGGTCGGTCTGGCGGAACACCGTCCGGGCGGCCCACCGGCCGCCGTCGAGGGTCGCCACCCGGATTTGGCCGGAGAACTCGTTGGCGAAACTCTCGGCCAGGTGCTCGCCGGCCTCGTCGGAGAAGACGACCGTCGGCTGGTTGGCGGCGTCGAAGAACAGTTGCGGCGAGAACCCCGTGAACTTGGCCCCGTCCCCGGCCGCGTACCCGTCCGGCCGGCTCACGACATCCGCGTGCGTCCAGGTCCCGGAGCTGGTCCGGGTGTGGTACATCAGCTTGCTCGCCTTGGGCGAGCCGGTGGTGTACCGGTCGACGTAGTAGCTGGCGACGGCCACCGTCCCGTTCGGGGCGACCGCCACCGACGCCCCCAGCCCGGCGTCGGCCGTCCCGTCGGCCGGTGCCATCACCCGCTCGGTCCGCCACGCCCCGGAGGCGTTGGTGGCGTACCGCAGCTCGCTGGCGACGGTGCTGAACGCCCCGGCGACGTAGAACTGCGGGGTGTAGGTGAGGTGGGCGGCCCCCCGGGCGTCCACCGCCAGGGAGATGTACCGCGGGGCCCACCGCCCGCCGCTGAACCACACATCCAGCTTCGGGTCGGCGGTGTCGGCCACCCGGTCGAACCGCCACGTCCCGGACTTGTTGGTGGCGTACCAGAGGATGCCGGTCCCCGGCTGGCCGACCCCGGTGGCCGCCCGGTACGTCTCGGCGAAGGCCAGGTGCAGCGAGTTCCCCGGCCCGGCCTCGGCCACCAGGTGCGCCGGCCCCCAGGTACTGAGCCACGGGGCGGTGATCGATTCCACCTCCCGCCACGCCCCGCCGGTCCGGGCGTAGTGCTTGATGACCGTCTGGTAGCCGCTCGCGGTGCCGTTCCAGACCTGGTCGAGGAAGAGGGCATGCGGGGTGCCGTCGGCCGTGAAGACGAGCTGCGCGGTCTGGGTGGCCTTGGCGACCTGGTCGCGGGTGTCGTACTGCGGGCGGGTGAACTCCGGGGCGGTGGCGACTGCGGTCGCCTGCCAGGCACCGCCGACCCGGGAGCGGTAGACCAGCTCCTGGCCCTGCCAGAGGAGCTGGCCGAGTTCGCCGGTCGGGCTGTACTGGGTCCAGTCGAACTCGCCGGCCGGGATCACCGAGCCGGCCGGCTGGAGCCGGTCTTCGAGCCGCTCGACGAGCAGGCCGGGACCGCGGCGGTCGCGGGTCATGCGGGCCCCCTGGCGGGTGGCGGGCGGGTTGTGCTGAGGTTCGGGGCGGCGAATAGCCGGGGGCGGGGCCGGGGTCAAGGAAAACCCTCCGGAAACCGGGAAAAACTCCGGCCCCGTCCCCCGGCGAGGGCCGACCGCGTCCCCCCAGTTTCCGCAACCGACGGATCGCCCCGGCCTCTGCCGGCCGGCGGGCCCGCCGATCCGCCCGCGGCTGTCCCCCGGCAGGACGGGCGTACAATGCCGGTGATGGACCACCCCCCGGCGATCCGCACCGACCAGTTGACCCGCACCTACCGCCTGCCCAGGAAGCGGTGGGGCAAGTCCCCCCCAGCGGACGGCCCGGCCGCGTTCACCGCCCTGGACGGGGTGACGCTGGAAGTCCGGCCGGGCGAGCTGTTCGGCCTGCTCGGCCCGAACGGGGCCGGCAAGACGACGCTGATCAAAATCCTGACCACCCTCCTCGCCCCGTCGTCCGGCACGGCCCGCGTGGACGGGCTGGACGTGGTCCGGGAGGCGGACGCCATCCGCCCGCGGATCAACATGGTGTCCGGCGGGGAGTCGAGCGGGTACGGGGTGCTGAACGTCCGGGAGAACCTGTGGCTGTTCGCCCGGATTTACGGGGTGTCGACCCGGACCGCCTACGACCGCATCGGGGCGATGCTGGACGTGGTCGGGCTGGCGGACAAGGCGACCGCCCGCGTCTCCCACCTATCGACCGGCCAGCGGCAGAAGATGAACTTTTGCCGGGGGTTCATCACCGACCCGAAAATCCTCTTCCTCGACGAGCCGACGTTGGGACTCGACGTGACCAGCGCCCGGGCCATCCGCGGGTTCGTCCGGGAGTGGATGGCCGAGCGGCCGGAGCGGACCCTCCTGCTGACGACACACTACATGGCCGAGGCCGACGAGCTGTGCGACCGGCTGGCGATCATCGACCGGGGGAAGGTGCTGGCCTGCGACACCCCGGCGAATCTGAAGAAGCGGGTGCAGAAGCACACCATCTTCGAGCTGAGCCTGGCCCCCGGGCGGAACGGCTGGGCCGACCTCGGCAAGCTGCCGGGGGTGCATCAGAGCACGGCGAACGAGACGCCCACGACGGTCGAGGTCAAGGTGTTGCTCGAAGAAGAGCCGGTGATCGGCTCCGTCGTCCAGAAGCTCGTCACCTCCGGCGGTCACATCCTGTCGCTCAAGAAGGTCGAGCCGACCCTGGAGGACGTGTTCATCGAACTCGTGGGGCACGGGTTGGGGGGTGACAAGCCGGCCGACCGCCCGAGCGGGGGCGGACCTTGATCCGGACCCGGGGCTTCACCCCGGGCTATGTTGACCCGGCCCTTCAGGCCGGAAGACCCGACGTGGCGGGCCGAAGGCCCGCGTCATCATAGCCCAGGGCAACGCCCTGGGTCGGCCCAGGTCGCCGAACTCATGCCCTCCTCGCTCCGCCTGTTCGTGGATGCCGCCCGGGCCCGGACCTACCCCCGGGTGGCGTGGCTGTTCCGCAGCCGCACCTGGATCTTCCAGGAGACGCTCCTGCCGGTCCTCGGGGTGGCCGCGTTCGCCTACTCGTACCGGGCGATGCAGGCCCCGGAGGCGTACACCGGGCTGGTCGTCCTCGGGGCGGCGATGACCACCTTCTGGATGAACGTCCTGTGGGGGATGGGGGCGGCCCTGTACTGGGAGCGGGACGCCGGGAACCTGGAGCTGTACGTCATGTCCCCGGCCCCGCTGATGGGCATCCTGACCGGGATGGCCCTGGGCGGGATGACCACCACCCTGGTCCGGGCGGCCACCATCACCGTTGCCGGCGTATTGCTCTTCAACGTGCCGCTGCAACCGACGAGTTGGTGGGCGCTGGCCGGCGTGTTCCTGCTCACCCTGACTGCCTTGTATGGGCTGGGGATGATGTTCGCGTCGGTGTTCCTCCGCTGGGGCCGGGAGGCGTGGCACCTGGTCAACCTGTTCCAGGAGCCGGTCTACCTCCTGACCGGGACGAACTTCCCGGTCTCGGCCATCTTCCCGAAGGCCGTCGCGGTGGTGGCCAGCGCCATCCCGCTGACGGCCGGGATGGACGCCATGCGGCAGGTGTTGTTCCACACCCCGGGCATCTTCCCGGTCTGGCAGGAGGCCCTGCTCCTGGCCGTGCTGTCGGTCGTGTTCCTGCTGCTGGCCCGGCGGCTGTTGCGGAACCTCGAACGCCGGGCGAAGGAAGAAGGAAAGCTGACGATCCGATGGCAGTGACCGAACGCGCTCCGTCAAGGACCAGGGTTTGCACCCCTGGCCACGGGCTGCCGTCCCCTCCGGGGACTTCGATCATTTTCAGCCCCCGGAGGGGGCGACGAGCGCGTAGCCAGGGGCGTGAGCCCCTGGTCACCAAGACGAGGCAACCGGCACCCGACCGATGACCCAACCCCTCCGCACCCTCCGGCTGGCCGCCTGGCTCGGGTGGCAGCTCGAAACGAACTGGGCCAGCCCGTGGCTGTTCGCCATCTACATGGTGGTCAAGCCGGTCTGCGGGTCGCTCATGCTGGTGTGCATGTTCTACGCCGCCCGGGCCGCCGCCGGGGCCAAGGTGCCGGCCGAGTTCCTCCCGTACCTGTACGTCTCGAACGCCTGCTTCGGGCTGATCGGGACGGTCATGTTCGGGCTGTCCAACGCCGTCGTCACCGACCGCGAGCGCTACCGGATGCTGAAGTACATCTACATCAGCCCGGCCCACTTCCGGACGTACTTCCTCGGCCGGGGGCTGGCCCGGGCCCTGGAAGGGACCGTCGGCGGGGCGCTGAACATCGCCGCCGGGCTGCTCCTGTTCGCCGACCTCCGCCGGGCGATGGGCGGCGAGGGGATCGATTGGCTCTGGCTCGTGGTGTTCCTGGGGGTCGGGTCGGCGATGCTCTGGGCGGCCGGGATGATCCTGGCCGGGGCCTGCCTGAACATGAGCCGCAACGGCATGTTCCTGAGCGAGGGCATCGGCGGGGTGGTCTACCTGCTCAGCGGGGTCGTCTTCCCGATCGCGGTCCTGCCCGTCTGGATTCAGTGGGTCAGCCGGGCGCTGCCGACGACGTACTGGCTCGAGGGGATGCGGCGGGCCTTGATGGGGCCGGTCCCGGCGGACACCCCGATCCTCCGCGGGCCGCTGGCCGACTGGTCGAACGCCGAGCTGGCCGGGATGCTGGCCCTGACGACGGCCGGGCTGGTGGTGGTCGCCCACTACTTCTGGCGGTGGAACGAGCGGCGGGCCTGGCGGCTCGGGAAGCTGGAAGAGAACGCGGGCGTTTGACCGGCCGGTGGGTTAGAATGTCCGCCCGGGGGCGACGAATACCCCCGTGACACCCGCCCGTCACCCGAACCCGAGGCCCCGCCGATGAGCACCAGCCCCGTGCCCGAGTTCAAGTCGAACCAGTACGAGTTCACCGACGAGCAGAACCGGACGATCAGCCAGTTGGTCGACGGGATGCGGACCGTCGCCACCCTGATCCAGCTCCTCGGGCTGGCGTTCGTGGTGTTCCTCGGGCTGGCCGTGTACCAGGGGATGCAACAGGGCGGGTCGCACTACTACGGGACGGCCGCCGGGCTGGGGGCCGGGGCCTTGCTGTGCCTGTCGATCGGGTTCTGGACCGGCGGGTCGGCCACCTCGTTCCGGCGGATCGTGGAGACCAAGAACGAGGACGTCTGGCACCTGATGAACGCCCTGGAGAGCCTGCGGAACATGTACGGGCTGCTCCGGGCGATCATCCTGGTCAGCCTGGTGCTGATCGTCGTCGGGCTGGCCCTGGCCGGGTACGCGGCGGCCACCCGGGGTGGGTGACGGGTTCGGGCGAGCGGGGGGTGTGAACCCCCCGGTGGGGCCCCCGGGGGGGGCAACACACCCCCCGCTCGCCTACAAGATCAGCATCGCGTCCCCGTAGCTGTAGAACCGGTACTCGCGGCGGATCGCCTCCTCGTAGGCGTGCCGCAGCAGCTCCGGCCCGGCGAACGCCCCGACCAACAGGAGTAACGTCGTCCGCGGCAGGTGGAAGTTGGTGACCAGGGCGTTGACGGCCCGGAAGTCGAACGGCGGCCGGATGTACAGGCCGGTGTCGCCGCGGAAGGGGGTGATTCCCCTCACCCGCTCGCTCCGCTCGCTGCCCTCTCCCTCAAGGGGAGAGGGCGGGATGGCCCGGGCCGCCGTTTCGAGCGTCCGTACCGCCGTCGTCCCGACCGCCACCACCCGCCCGCCCCGGGACCGGCAGGCGTTGACGGCTTCCGCCCCGGCCGGCGTCACCTCGCACCACTCCGAATGGATTTGGTGGTCCGCCGGGTCGGCCACCTTCACCGGGGCGAACGTCCCCAGTCCGACGTGGAGCGTCACCCGGGCGGCCGGCACGCCCATCCCGTCCAGCCGGGCGAGCAACTCCGGCGTGAAGTGCAGCCCGGCCGTCGGGGCGGCGACCGAACCCGGGTGGGCCGCGTAGACCGTCTGGTACTCCTCCCGGTCCTCGTCTCCGGCCACCCCCTTGCGGATGTACGGCGGCAGCGGGACCTGCCCGAACCGGGCCAGCAATTCCTCCGGCTCGCCGGGCGGGTCCGGCTCCATCAGCCAGCGGCGGTCGGCCGTCCGGCCGCGCAGGACCAGACGGAACGGCCCCGGCTCGACGGCGAACGCCTCGCCCTCCCGGGCGTAACCGCGGGTCTGGCAGAGTAGCTCCCACAGCCCGTCGACCCGGCGGAGGAACAGCCCCTCCCACCGGCCGCCGGTCGCCGCCCGGCGGCCGACCAGCCGGGCCGGCAACACCTTCGTGTCGTTCAGGACGAGCAGGTCGCCGGGCGACAGGAGGTCGGGCAGGTCGCGGAAGACGCGGTGGTCGATCGCCCCCGTGTCGTGGTGGACGACGAGCAGCCGGGCCTCGTCCCGGCGGGCGGCCGGGTGCTGGGCGATCAGGTGATCGGGCAGGTGGTAGTCGAAGAACATGAGTAATTGGGCAGTGGGCAGAAGCCGGAGAGGTCACCCACCATCTTCTGCCCACTGCCCTCTGCCGGCTGCCCACTACTACTTGAAGTTCTTGACCCACTCGTCGAACGCCTTCTTGTTGGCCTCGACGGTCTTCTCCGGGCCGCGGAGCCACAGCGACGCGACCGCCTTGTCCGGGGTCTCGAAGATGACGTAGAGCTGGCGGTAGCCGGCCTGCGGCGTGACCTTCGAGTTCGGGTCGAGCGGGGCGGCCTTCTTCAGCAGCGTCCCCTTCAGGTCCTGGTAGGTCGCGTCGTGCGGCCCGACCTTGACCTTGTCCGTCTTCTCCTCGACCTTGTCCTTGCCCTTGTCCGGGGTGAACACGGCGAGCTGCCGCTTCAGGTTGGCGTCCACCCCGCCCCCGCCGGGGGAGACGAACACGGCCACCTCGGCGTCCTCCTTGTCCCCCTCGGCCTTCGGCACCTTGAACTGGGCCAGCCGCATCTTGCTGGTCGGGGTTTCTTCCTTCCACGAGGCCGGGGCGGCGGACCTCAGCCCGGCCCACTCGACGACGGTGCCCTTGTCGTCGCCGGCGGACAGGGCGGCGGACAGGGCGAGGCCGGCGACGGCCAACGGGACGCGCATGGACGGGACCTCCGGCGGGGTAGGGCGGCCGGAGGGGATTGTAGCGGCGGGGTCAGCCGCCGGCCGGCGGGATCGGCTCGGGGTTCGCCGGGCGGGGCGGTGGGGCGACGGCCGGGGCCTCGTCCTCGAACCCGACGGCGATCACGCCGGGGGTGGCGACCGGTCCCGGCGGCGGGGCCGGCGGGTCGAGCAACGCGGTGATGTCGGTCACGTCCACGACCGAGGGGAGCGGGGCCGGCTCGGGCACCGGCGGGGGCGTCGGGGCCGCAGCGACGGCGACCGGTTCCGGTACGACGGCCGGCCGCGGCGGGTCCTTCTTCGGGAACAGGACGACTGCCCCGACCCCGGCCACTACCGCTCCGCCGCCTAGTAGCCACGCCTTCATGCCACGCCCTCCCGGACCGGGCGGACGATACCCGATCCGGAAGGCCGGGCAAGGTCAACCGACCACGGGGGCGCGGTCGGCGGCCCGGAGCCGGGCCAGCCAGCCCCGGACGACGGCGGCCCGCTCCCGGGCGGCGGCCTCGGCCTCTTCGGCGGTGACGCGGACGAACCGGACCCGGTCGCCGGGCCGGAGCTGGCCGACCCGGTCGAGGTCGGCCCGGACGACGTGGGCCACCTTCGGGTAGCCGCCGATCGTCTGGCCGTCGACGCCCAGCACGACCGGCCGCCCGTCGTTGGTGACCTGGACGGCCCCGGGGGCGACGGCCTCGGAGACGAGCTCCCCGGGCCGCCGGGCCAGCGGCTCGCCCACCAGCCGGACGCCCATCCGGTCGGCAGCCGGGGTGACGGTGTAGTCCTGGGTGAAGAATCGTTCGTCCGAGAACCAGTCTCGCTGCGGGCCGTCGAGGACGCGAATTCGTCTCCCCTCTCCCCTTGAGGGAGAGGGGCCGGGGGTGGGGGGACGGAAATGCTTCCCCTCACCCGGCGGCCTTCGGCCGCCACCCTCTCCCTCAAGGGGAGAGGGTAACGAGGGGAACCCCAACCCCCGCGGCTCGCACCGGCTCGGCGGGCACGGGAGTACGTCACCCGGCCGGAGGGGTTCGAGGGCGGACCGGCTGCCCAGGACGGCCGGGCCGTCGAACCCGCCGGCCACGCACAGGTAACCGCGGGCCCCGGCCGGGGTGCCGCCGACCGTCAGGGTGTCGCCCGGTTCGAGGGCGAACGTCGTCCCGGCCGGGACCGGGCGGGCGTTGACCGATACGGCGAACGGCGCCCCGAACACCCCACCTGCGGTGGGGTGTTCGGCTTCGAGGGTCGGCCCGGCCAGGGTGAACTCGACCGCCGGGGCATCGGGCGGGTTGCCGGCCAGGGCGTTGCCGATCGCCAGGGCGGCCCGGTCGGCGGCCCCGCCGACGGGCACGCCGAGCGCCCGCCACCCCGGCCGGCCGGCATCGACCAGCAGGGAATGGGGGCCGGCATGAATGACGCGGAGGGACATCGGTTCCTGGGAGCGCGGCCGTCCCGGCCGCTCTTGTGGGGTCGACGGGAGAAGAGCGGCCGGGACGGCCGCGCTCCCAGGAATGAGCCTACGCGAACGGCTTCAGGGTGAACCCGCGAGCGAGCAGCCCGGCCCGGACGGCCCGGGTGAAGGCCACCGCCTCGGGGTTGTCGCCGTGGACGCAGACGGTCCGGACACCCTTGTCGCGGACCAGCCGTTCCACCTGCCGGACGGCCTCGTCCGGGTCGTGGACGAACGCATCCGGCTCGGTCCGCGGCACCAGCGACCCGTCGGTCTTGTACCGCCGGTCGGCGAACCCCTCGGGGACGAACGGGTAGCGCTCGTCGGCCGCGAGCTTGGCCAGCATCGACCCGGGCAGCCCGACAACGGTTAAGTCGTTGTCGGTGATCCCGGCGGCTGCGTTCAACACGCCAGCGGCGACAGCGTACTCCCGCACCGCTTGGTTGTACATTGCCCCGTGGGGTTTCATGTACCGGACGATCAGGCCATTCTTCTGGGCCAGGGCGAACATCGCCCCCATCTGATACAAGCAGGCCGTGTACACCCCATGTTCGTCGGCCGGAAACTCCCGCCGGCCGAAGCACTCGCGGTCGGCGTAGCCCGGGTGGGCACCGACAACAACGCCGTGCTTGTGGGCCAGTTCGAGCGTGTCCCAGATCACCTCCGGGCCGCCGGCGTGGGCACCGCAGCAGACGTTGGCCGAGGTGACGAGGGCCATCAGCTCGGCGTCGTGGCCGGCCCCCTCGCCGAGGTCGGCGTTCAGGTCAATCTCCATCGTCCTCACCCCGGCAGCCCGCATTCCAACACGCGGAAGTCGCGGTCCTCCGCCAGACACCACGCCTGGCCGACCGCGGCCGGCAGAAGGATCACGTCCCCGGCCTTGAGCGGCCAGAAGATGCCGTGCCAGCCCAGCGACCCGCGGCCGCCGACGCAGACGACCGCCCGGCAGTGCCCCGCCGCCCCGACCGGGAACGGCCGGGTCGCCCGGTGCCGGGTCAGGCGGAAGTACCGGCAGCCGACCAGTTCCTCCCGCCACCACTGGGCCTCGTCCACGACCTCCGGCCGGGCCGGGTGGCACGGGCCGCGGCCGAAGTCCGCACAGGTCAGGGCGTCCTCGACGTGCAGGTCACGCGGCTTGCCGGTCTTCGCGTCCACCCGGCCCCAGTCGTACAGCCGGTAGGTGGTGTCGGAGGTCTGCTGCACCTCGAACAGGAGGATGTCGGCCCCGATGGCGTGGACCGTCCCGGCCTCCAGGAAGACGCAGTCGCCGGGCCGCGGGGTGAAGCTGTGGAGGGTGCCCGGGGTGGTCCCGGTGGCGAGGGCGGCCCGGAAGTCGGCGGCCGTCACCCCGGGCTTGAACCCGGCGTAGATGCGGCTGGTGTCCGGGTTCGCCTCCAGCACCACCCAGGCTTCGGTCTTCCCGGCCGCCCCGGGGGTCTTGGCGGCCGCCTGGTCGTCGTTCGGGTGGACCTGAACGCTCAGCGGCAGTCGGGCGTCGATGAACTTGAGCAGGAGCGGGAACCGGCCGTCGGCCGGCTCCGCCGGGCCGAGGATCGCGGCCGGGTCGTCGGCGATCAGCTCCCGGAGCGTCGCCCCCTCGAAGTCGCCGTCGGCGACCCGGGTCGGGCTGCCGTCCACGTCGCTGAGGACCCACGCCTCGCCGACCGGGTCGCCCGGGGGGTGCGGCCGGCCGAGGAGGGCCGGCAGCCGGCCGCCGCCCCAGAGCATGCCCTTGAACACCGGCTCGAACCGGAGCGGGTACAGGTCCGGGCCGGGCATCGCGGGTCCTCCGGGGGCGCGGGCCGTCACCCCATGAGGATACGCCGCGGCCGGGGCGGGTGCAAACCGCCGGGCGCAAGGGTGCGGGCGTGGGCCGTCCGAATGGCGGAAGGGGATTCAAGAAACAGGACCCGACGACCGACACCCCCGGAGGGATCACGATGACCGCGACGACGAAGTGGCTGACGGCGGGCGTGCTGGCCTTGACGACCGCCGGGGCGGCGACGGCCGGCCCGCCGGCCGGGTACACCCCCCAGCCGTTCCCGCAGGTGCCGCAGTACCCCGGCCCGTACAACCCCGGGCCGTTCCCGCCCCGGCCGCTGCCGCACCCGGCCCCGCCGGCCTACGACACCGACTACGTCGTGCTGGTGAAGGCGTTCCCGTTCGGCGGGTGGTCGCGGTACGGCCGGTTCGAGACGCTGCACGGTGCCCGGCGGGCGGCCTGGCGGCTGGAGGAGCAGGGCTACCGGGTTCGGGTCGAGCCGGTGTACGGCGGCCCGCCGCGGTGGTAGCCGAAGACGGGCGGGGGCCGACGGCCCCCGCCGCCTTCCGCCCTCGCCCCTTGAGGGAGAGGGCAGCCGGCCGCAGGGCGGCGGGTGAGGGGACGTGAGAGCTCCCCTCACCCGGCTCGCTGCGCGAGCCACCCTCTCCCTCAAGGGGAGGGGGTAAGGAAACGGCCCCCCGCTCGCCCGCGCTATCCCTTCTTCCGGGCGGTCGTCTTCTTCGCGGCCGGCTTCCGGGCCTTTGCCGCCGGCTGACGGCCGGTCTTCTCCTGCAACTCCTCGATCTTCTCCGATGCCTCGGCCTTGGTCATGTCGTCCGCCACGTTCTCGCCGGCGGCCCGGGCCAGGGTGTGGACGTACGACGCCTGGGCTCCGGTCATCGGCTCGTCGCCGGTCACCCACTCGGCCGGGTCCTTGATCGCCGTCGGGCCGGCATTCTGATGCGGCTGGGTCGCCACGGTTCGCCTCGCGGTTCGGGTCTCGGCCGCCCCCGCGGCGGCCGATATACAAAATATCAGCAACGGGCGTGCCAACCGGCCGGCCCGCAAAGTGCGGCGACGGGGGCCATGGCCACGCTCACCGAGATCGGCCGTCGGCCGGCCGGGGTCGCCGCCGAGGGGCAGTTCGGGCCGTGGTTCGCCGGCCTGGCGGCCCACCTGCTCAACGCCACCGACTTCCTGGTCGCCGGCGAGCCGTACCGGTTCGCCGAGGTCGAGGCGTACTACTTCGGCCCGGACCACCCGGACCCGTTCACCCACAAGGACCCGGTCCAGCGGGAGTTCGGCCGGTGGTACTTTCACCGGACCGCCGGCGAGTACCGGGGCGGGTCGTTCAAGGGCGTCGACCTGACGTTCGGCGACGGCCGGGGGACGTTCGGGGTGCTGGTGCGGAGCGTCGTCGCCCCGGACGGCACCCTGATCGACGGCCCGTCGCTGACGGTCGATCACTTGTTGCGGCAGACGGGCACCGCGGGCGTGGCCGAGCTGGACCGGGTGATCGCCGGCCGGCCGTGGTGGGATGTCTCGTCGCCGCTGGCGGTACGGGAGTCGGGGGAGCCGCGATCGGCCGAGGTGGTGACGACGGCCCGGGTCGGGCTGACCCTGCGGCGGAGCCGGGGGCGGCCGGACGCCCCGCGGTTCGTGATGCGGCCGTACCGCTACCTGACCGAGCCCCGGCGGGTCGCCAAGGGGCGGCCTCAGACGGTACTGGCCCTGCACGTCGCGGGTAAGGACGCGGCGGCGATCCAGGCCCAGACCGGGGTGGCCCGGCGGGTGACCGACAAGTACGTCGCCGACTTCGCGGTCGGGGAGTGCGAGCCGGACTTCGGGCCGTACATCGGCAAGGAGCTTTCGACGGCCGAGCTGTGCCGGCTGCTCGGCACGTGGACGGCCCACTTCGGGGCGGCCCGGCCGCCCTCGTAACCGGACCCGGCGGCCCGGCCCGGCCGGGACATCCGACGGGTCGGGTCTTGCAGCCGGGGGCGTTTCCGCCGACAATCCCGGGAACTCCGTCCCCGCCCACGTCCGCCGGCACGCGGTCACTCGCCCCGTGCCCGGGGAGCGCCCATGCATCCCGACCCGACCCCGACCGCCCCCGAGCCGGTCGCCGACCCGACCCCGTCGCCGGTCGGCGGCGAGCCGCCGGCCGTCGCCGCCGGCCCCCTCCCGGTCG
>JAIEQN010001163.1 GCA_019747685.1 Gemmataceae bacterium | reverse complement strand
GGCGGTCGGGGACATCGTAGCCGCCGGCGGGGCCGACCTGATGCTCGCCTTGCTGGACGAGTGCCGGGCGGTGGCGGTAGCCGCCGGCCGGCCGCCCCGCCCGGAGCCGTGGGACGCCGCCGTCCGGCGGCTGACCCATCCGCGGTCGGCGGTCACCGCGTCGATGCTCGGGGACCTCGAACGGGGCGGCCGGACCGAGTCCGACCACGTCCTGGGGGACCTGCTCCGGCGGGGCGGGGGCGGGGCGAGCGGGGACCGGTCGTTACTACGGGTCGCCTACACCGCGGTCCGGGCGGCGGAGGCACGGGCGGCCCGGGAACGTGCGGCGGAAGAGCCGTGACCGGCCCTCCGGGTTCGGGTAGGGCCCGTCGGCCCGGGCGCTTCTGACGGAATCGTCCTTGACCGCGGGTCCCGCTCGGGTACAGTTGGTGGTGATTTCTCCCGGCGTCTGTGGCACATGCCGACCGCCCTCCGAACCCAGGTCCTCCGCGTCGTCGGGGCCGCCGTCGCGGCCGCCGCGGTCGCGTCGTCGCCGGGCCGTGCGGCGGCCGAGTGTGGCGACTACGTGCGGATCGCCCGCGTCGTCCCGGCTGAACACCCGCCCGCCGACGGACCGGCCCCGAAGCCGTGCGACGGGCCGGGCTGCTCCGGCCGGCCGCCCCGGCCCTGCCGCTGACCGCCCCGGCCGGCGAAACCTCGCGGGGTCACGACTGGGCCGCCGCGATCCCGTCCGACTCGCCCCCGCCCGACAGCCGGTGGCGACTACTTCCCACCTCCACATCCGCCGCCCCCATCCAGTCTGCCCGGCCCGTCTTCCACCCCCCGAGAGGCCGGTAGGGACCGCCCCGCCGACCCGGCGTCTGGTCCGTCTTCCGTGCCTCCGGTTCCACAACGGGCGGAGCCTGCGCCGCTTCGGGCGAGGCTACCGGTCCGCCACCCGATGTGACTCGATCGCCGCCAGGCCGACTCCCCTGGCCCGCGAGACACTTAGCCCGCGAGGTCGTCGTGAGCAGGGTCATGCCCGCCGCGGGACTCGTCCGCCGTCAGTACAGCGCCGCCCGCCGCTCCGGGGGGCTGCTGGCCGGGGTGCTGCTCGTCTGCTGGTGCCCGGCGCCCACCCGCTGCGACCGATCGCCGGCGACCGACGGCCACGTCCGGCGGCCGGCCGAGATCGTCTCCGCCACGCCCGTTCCGGCGGGCGTGTTCCCGGTGCTGGACGAGGCAGAGGCGTGGGCGTGCCTCCCCGCCCGGGTCCGCGGGACGGGCACCGCCCCGCCCCGGTCGTCCCCGGCGGGCGGGCCGGCGGTGGACGAGGACGGGCTGCGGGACCCGGACTGGCGGCCGGCGGACTGGGCCGGCGTGAAGTCCGGGATGGAGGCCCAGAAGGCCCGGCGGTCGCGGATCGCCCTGCCCGCGGACGACCCGGCGACCAACCGGTGGGGGCTGGTCGGGCGGACGTACCAGCCGGCCCTGGCGTCGGCTTGGGCGGCCTGCACCCAGGCGTTCGCCGAGGAGGCCGACCAGGACCCGGTGTTCGAGCAGAGCGTCTTCTGGATCGTCACCCGGACCAAGCAGTGCTTCTACTGAATGGGCCACACCGAGATGGTGCTCGCGGTCGCGGGCCTGAACAGCGCGGGGGTCGACGCCCGGGTCCGGCGACTGGCCGGGGGCGACTGGTCGTCCTTCCGGCCGGACGGGCGGACGGCCTTCCGGTTCGCCCACAAGCAGGCCAAGAACCCGGCCGCGGTGGAGGCCCGGGACGTGCGGGCGCTGGCCGGGCGGTGCGGCCCGGAGCGGGCCCTGGACGTGGACTGGTGGTCCTGCCGGTGCCACTACATGACGTGCGTGGCCGACGCCTTCCAGCTCCCGCTGGAGGGCACCAACGTGTTCGACGGGTTCGCCCCGGCGGCCAAGCCGTGACGCCCGCCGCCGGCCGTACGCCGCCCCGCGGTGGGGCGGGAGGCCGGGTCCGATTCGCCCTGGAGCGTGGAGGAGGCAGCGATGACGAAGCCGATCGTGGCGGCCCTCGCCCTGGTGGCCGTGGTGCCGGCCCTGGGCGACGACAAGGCCGGCCCGGCGGTCGAGGGAAGTGGCTGATCGTCTACCTCGAGGAGGGGGGGAAGCGGAACGCCGCCTGGGAGCAGCAGGTGGCCACCGTCAAGGGGGACACCCTGAGTTACAGCAAGGAGGGGGACGACCGGTCGCTCAAGTTGGCGTTCGGGCCGTACCAGACGGTGAAGGTGACCGGGGCCGGCGGGAAGGGGTCCGACAAGGGGGAGATGAGCGGGGTGTACATTGCCGCCCAGGACTACTTCTCGGTGTCCGTCAGCCCGACCGGCCGCAAGGGGGCCGCGGCGGACGGGGACGGCAAGAAGTCCAGCGGCGAGTTCATCCTCATCCTCCGCCGGCAGCGGTAACGCCGGCGGGCAATAACCGGGCCGCGGCGGGTGCCGCGGTCCGGTTCGTATCCTAGCCGGCGGAGTGACTCGGTCTGGTGGCACAGGCATCCCTGCCTGTGGTTCTCAAGCACCACAGGCAGGGATGCCTGTGCCACCAGACCCCTGCCTCCCGGTGGCACAGGCATTCCTGCCTGTGCCGGACTCACCGGAGCCGCGTGCCGATGACGACGACCCGGCGGGGTGGCTGGCGGGCGGTCGCCCTCCTGCTGGCGGCCGTCGGGGTCGCCGCCGGCGGGTACGTCGCCCTCCGGGGCCGCGGCGGGCCGCAGCCCGACGAACCCCCGGCCGCCCCGGGCTGGTTCGAGGACGTGACCGCCGGCTCCGGCGTGGACCTCGTCTACCGCAACGGCGAGGAGGGCCAGCACTACTCGATCCTCGAGTCCCTCGGCGGCGGGGTCGGGCTGATCGACTACGACCGGGACGGACTGCTGGACCGCTTCCTCCCCGGCGGCGGGGCGTTCGGCGGGCCGGACGGCAAGCAGATCACCGGCCACCCGTGCAAACTCTACCGGAACCTCGGTGACTTCAAGTTCGCCGACGTGACCGCGGCCGCCGGGCTGGACGCGGTCGACGGCGGGCCGTGGTTCTACACCCACGGCTGCGCCGTCGCCGACACCGACAACGACGGCTGGCCGGACCTGTTCGTCACCGGGTACCGGCGGCAGGCCCTGTTCCACAACGAGCCGGACGGCCAGGGCGGCCGGCGGTTCCGCGAAGTGACCCGCGAAGCCGGGCTGGTCCCCAATGGCCACTTCTGGGGGACCAGCTCCGCCTTCGGCGACCTCGACGGGGACGGGTTCGCGGACCTCTACGTCTGCCAGTACGTCAACTGGTCGTGGGAGAACAACCCGCGGTGCCCCGGGTACTCCGAGGAGTTCGACCGGGACGTGTGTTCGCCCACCCAGTTCGAGGCCCGGCCCCACGCCCTGTACCGGAACAACGGCAACGGGACGTTCACCGACGTGGGGGCGGCGGCCGGCCTCCATACCCTCCGGCGGCCGGACGGGTACGACCGGCTCGGCCACCTCCCCCCGGCCGCCCGGGACCGCCTCCGCCGGGCCGACGCCGACCGCGACTTCGGCAAGGGCCTCGGGGTGCAGATCGTGGACGTGGACGCGGACGGCAAGCCGGACGTCTACGTCTGCAACGACACCACCGACAACTTCCTCTACCACAACCTGAGCAAGCCGGGGGACCTGCGGCTGGCCGATGTCGGCGTCGCCACCGGGACGGCCCGGGACGACCGCGGCGCCCCGAACGGGAGCATGGGGGTGGACGCGGCCGACTACGACGGGACCGGCCGGCCGTCGGTCATCGTCACCAACTACCAGAACGAGCTGCCGGCACTGTACCGCAACCGGTCGGCCCGGGGGAGGCCGGCGTTCGTGTACGCCACCGGGGACGCCGGGCTGGCCGTCATCGGCCGGAACTACGTCGGGTTCGGGGTCGGGTTCCTGGACATCGACGCGGACGGGTGGGAGGACCTGGCCCTGGTCAACGGCCACGTCATCCGCCACCCCCGGGCGCTGACCGCCCGCCAACGGCCGGTGCTGTTCCGCAACCCCGGCCGCCCGGGCACCGCGGCCGACGTGAAGTTCACCGACGCGACCGACCTCGGCGGCCCGTACTTCCGGACCGTCCACCAGAGCCGGGGCTGGCGGTCGGCGACCTGGACAACGACGGCCGCCCGGACCTGGTCATCAGCCACGTCAACGAGCGGGTCACAATCCTGCGGAACATGGCCGGGGCGGGGAACCACTGGGTCGGGTTCCGGCTGGCCGGGCCGGGGAACCGGGACGTGGTCGGGGCCCGGCTGACGGCCGAGGTCGGCGGGCGGACCCTGACCCGGTTCGCCACCGCCGGCGGGAGCTACCTGTCGTCGGGCGACCGGCGGCTGCTGGTGGGCCTGGGGTCGGCCGAGGCGGTCGGCCGGGTCCGGGTCGTCTGGCCGTGGGGCCAGGAAGACCGGTGGGACGGGCTGGCCCCCGACCGGTACTGGACCCTGACCGCCGGCGGCCAGGCGTCCGCCGGGACCGGCGGGCCGGGCGGGTAGCCGACCCGACCCCGCCCGAAGCCTGCCGAGCGTTGGTCAGGGGCGGCGGTCGACGCGCCGGTCCTGTCGAGCGGCCTGCGGAACGGACCCACTCGCGGTACTCCACGAGACGGCGTCGGCCGCCGGGTCAGGCAAACACGCCGCGGACCGGCGTGCCGTCGCAGGCACGCAGCGGCCGGCCGGTGCGGTCGTGGACCTCCAGGTCCGGCTGAACGCCGAGCAGGTGCAGGACCGTCGCGGTCAGGTCGTGCGGGGCGACCGGCTTCTCGGCCGGGCCGGCTCCGATCCGGTCGGACGAGCCGTACGCGCTGCCGCCCCGGACTCCGGCCCCGGCCAGCAGCACCGACTGCACGTGCGGCCAGGGGTCGCGGCCCCCCTGGGCGTTCACCTTCGGCGTCCGGCCGAACTCGCCCATGCACACGACCAGGGTGTCGTCCAGCAGCCCGCGCTCCCCCAGGTCTTCCAGCAGCGCCGCGACGGCCCGGTCGGTCGGGGGCGCGAGCCGGTTCCGCAGGTGGGGGTAGTAGTCGTCGTGTGTGTCCCAGACCGGCGACATCTCGGTGCCTTCGTAGTGCCAGTAGACCGTGACCAGGGCCACCCCCGCCTCCAGCAGTCGGCGGGCGAGCAGGCACCCGCGGCCGAACAGGTGCGGGCCGTACCGGTCCAGTACCCGCGCGGGCTCGCGGTCGAGGTCGAACGCCCGGCGGACGGCCGGGGCCTTCAGGAGCGACCAGGCCTGTTCCTGGAACGGGTCGAGGGCGGCGGCCGCCGCGGCCCGGTCGGCCGGGGCGACGGCCCGGTCGAGCCGGCCCAAGAGCGCCGCCGGTCGGCCAGCCGCTCCGCGGTCATGCCGTCCGGGAGGGCGATCGCCGGCGGCAGGAACTTCCCCGCCCGCGTGTCGGCCTGGATCGTGAACGGCCCGCGGCGGGCACCCAGGAAGCCGGGCCCCTGGCCGGGGTACTCGTTGATCGCGTTGTCCTTGATGACCTCCGGCAAGGAGGCGAATACGGGAACGCCCTCCCGCGGCGGGCGGTTGAAGGCGAGCAAGGCCCCGACGTGGGGGTGGTCGTTGGGCGTGGGACGGATGTTGGCGGAGCTGCCGGAGTTGGCCAGCGGGTGGCGAACCCCGGTCAGCATCGTGTACCCGGCCGACGAGTGGACGGTGTCGTCGTGGGACACCGAGCGGACGACGCACAGGCGGTTTGCCCGACGGGCCAGGCACGGGAACAGCTCGCTGAAGCGGATGCCGGGGACGGCCGTGGCGATCGGCTTCAGCTCACCGCGGATCTCGGCCGGCGCGTCGGGCTTGGGGTCCCAGGTGTCGTGCTGCGGCGGGCCGCCGGTCAGGAACAGCAGCACGCACCGCCTGGCCCGGCCGAAGGACGGGTCGCCGGCCCCGGCCGGGGCGGCCCGGAGCAGTGCCGGCCAGGACAGCCCGAGGGCGCCCAGCCCGCCCACCCGCAGGAACTCGCGGCGCGAGGCCCCGTCGCACAGGCGGTGCGGCGCCCCCGGATCGTCAGCATGGTCCCGCCCTCGTTCCGCCTTCCCCCGCCGCCGCGCCGCGACCCCTCACAGGGATTGCCAGGCGCGCTCGACCTGCGGGGGTTCCCACCACGTCCGCAGCCCCAGGTCGGCCGCGACCACCGCGGCGGCGTTGTACCCGCACAGCCCCGTGACGTTCCCCCCGGGGTGCGTCGAGCCGCCGCACAGGTACAGCCCGGGCAGCGGCGTCCGGTACTGGCCGGCCCCCGCGACGGGCCGGTCGTACCCGACCGGCCCGTCGTTGAGCGACCCGATCAGCAGGTCGCCGTACCGCATGTTCGGCAGGGACCGCCCGGTGTCCAGCGGCGAGCGGGTGAAGGCGTCCAGCACGATGTCGCCCGCCAGGTTCGGGGCGTACCGCGACCACAGGGCGAGCATGGCCCGGCCGTGCGCCTCCTGCTCCCGGTCCCAGTTCGCCGGGTCGCCGTGCAGGGCGTAGGGCGTCTTCTCCCACATGAACGCGGTGTGGCGGCCCGGCGGGGCCTGGCCGGGGTCGAACTGCGTCGGGCAGGTCCCCCACATGATCATCGGCGGGCATTCCCCGCGCTGGTGCGCGAGGACCAGCTCGTCGAACTGGTCGGACCGCTCCAGCCCGAGGATCACCATGAACGCCCGGTTCAGCTCCGGCCGGCGCTCGGCGGCCGTGTAGCGGGGCGGCTCCGTCAGAGCCAGGTTCAACGCGAAGAGCGGCGCGATCCGGTTGTACTTGAACGCGGTGGCGCTGGCGCGGACGGCGGGCGGGGCCGCGTCAGCGTCCAGCAGTTCCAGGAACGTCTGCTGCGGGTTGAGGCCCGAGGCGACGAAGCCGGAGGCTTCGATGCGCTCCCCGCCCGCCAACTCGACGCCCACCACCCGCCCTTGCCGGCGGAGTAAGGCCCGCAACTCGACGCCGGTGCGGACCTCGCCCCCGTGTTCGCGGATGTCGGCGACCAGCGCCTCCGCCAGCTTCGCCGCCCCGCCCAGGCACATCTGCGCCTTGTGCCGGCCGGCCAGCAGGGCGGGGATGCTGTGGCCGAACCCGGGGGCCTGGAGGTCGATCTCCCGCATGCCGTTGAAGAACAGCAGCCCGGCCCGCACCACGTCGTTCTCGAACTCCTCGCGGACGAACTGGAGGGGGGTTCGGGCCGCGATCTCGAGGAACCGCCGGCCCAGCGCGGACCGGCCGAGCAACTCCCTCCGCCGCTCCGGCGGCGGGGGTGGGGAGCGCACTTCCGGGACGATGACCTGTTCCACGATGGGCCGCAGCTCGTCCACCCACCGCCGCAGGGTCGCCGCGTCCCGCCGGGAGAACTGGGCGAACGACTCGACGGTCTTGTCGAAGTCGAGCCACCACTCCAGCGACCGGCCGTCGGGCAGCAGGAACACGACGTTCAACTCCGGCTCGACGTACACCGCCCCGTGCCGCTCCAGCTCCAGGTCGCGGTACCACGGCATGGCCGTGATGGCGCGGTGGAAGAACGAGTGGGTGTCGTGCCGGAACCCGGGCAGCCGCGGGTTCTCCACGGTGGCCAGCCCGCCGCCGGCCACGGGGGCGCGGTCGAGGCTGAGGACGCGGAGGCCGCCGCGGGCCAGGTAGGCCTGGAGGACCAGGGCGTTGTGGCCGGTGCCGAGGATGATGCCGGCGTACCCCGCGCTCATGCCGTCACCTCCTCCGCGGCGGGGCGGGGCGGTTCGCCGCCCCCGCCGGCACCGGGTCGTCGACACGCTGCTCCGGATCGATCCACAACCAGGCGCACGCCCCCGCCAGGCAGAGGAGGCTGCCCAGTCCGATCCCCCACGACCAGCCGAACCGCTGGCCGACCCACGGCGTCAGGACCGGCGACAGCAGCCCGCCGGTGTTGTTCACGGCGTTGAACAGGCCCGCCGCCGTGGCCCCCCGCCGCCCGCCGAGTTCGACCGCCATCGCCCAGAACGGGCCCTCGCACGCGCCGACGGCCAGCATCGCCAGGCCGAAGCACACGACCGTCAGGTCCGGGCTGGCCCAGACCGCCCCCAGGCCGGCGCAGGCCGCGCCGAGGACCATCGCGGCCATCGGCACCACCACCCGGCCCCGGGGCAGCCGGTCGGCCAGCCAGCCGCCGGGGATCATGCACGCCGTGTAGGCGAGGATGAACGCCGAGTAGACCGCCCCCATCTGGGTCGGGCTCAGCGACAACTGGTCCATCAGCCGCAGGTCCCCGGCGGCGGACATGCTCACCCGGTTGAACCAGCTCATGAAGCTGAGGGCCACCAGCAGACCGATGACGAGCCAGCGGGCGCGGCCCGGCTCGGCCGGCGTCGGGGGCGAAGGTGCCTCAGTCATGGTCCCCCCGCGGGCCGGAGCCCGACCGGCCGCGGTGCCCGGCCCCGTCGCACCCACCGAGGGCCGCGGGCGGGGCGGGGGAGCCGAGCTGCCGGAGGTACCACGACGTGAAGACCTCCACCCCCGACTCGGCGAGGGGCGAGAGCGGCCCGGGGAGGTACCACGACGTGAAGACCTCCACCCCCGACTCGGCGAGGGGCGAGAGCGGCCCGGGGCGGTACCGCGACGAGCGGACGCCGGCCTGGGTGCCCTCGCACAGGGTGAAGTCCTGCTCGGTGGTGATCTTCCACAGGGCGATGACGCGCTCCCGGTCGTAGTCCTCCCCCTCCCGGGCGTCCTCGTGGACCAGCCAGGTGATGCGGACCTCGGTCCGCTCCGGGCCGAGGGGGAAGAGCTGCGTCGCCATGACGTAGTCGCTGTCGGCGTGCGACCAGGCGTTGGGGAAGGTGATGACCCGGGCGCTGCCCGAGTCCCGCGTCGTCAGCCCGCCCATCACCGGCCCGACCGGCCGGCCGTCGAGGCTCTCGGTGACGTAGCCCTCGCGGAGCGGCACCCGGGCGACCCGGTACCACTCGCCGCCGGGGAAGTTGACCTCCCCGGTCGCCAGCCCCAGCGACCGCCAGTAGTCGTTCTTCGCCCGCAGGACTTCGGGGTACTCGTCGTCCGCCCGGCCGTCGTCGGGCATGTTGGTGTGGTAGTTGGTCTTGCAGAACTCGGGGTGGCCGACCGGGCAGTGGTAGCACTCGCGGTGGTTCTCGAAGAGCAGCTTCCAGTTGGCCCCGACGGTGTAACTCTGCACGTGGCAGACCTTCGCCCGGTCGATGCCGTGCGGCCGCAGCTGCTCCTCGATCGCCCGGCCGGCCGGCTCGAAGTCCGGCGGCTCCCCCCGGGTCAGGCTCACGGAGATCAGCCCGGCGGCGACCCTCACATGGGCCTGGTGCAGGGGGTAGTCCGACCGGTCGAAGCCCTCGCCCATCCACCGGGCGGCGAGCCGGCCGTCCCGCTCGTAGGCCCACTGGTGGTAGGGGCAGACGAACTTGCCGACGTGGCCGGCGGCCAGGGTGCAGAGGCGGGAGCCGCGGTGCCGGCAGGTGTTGAACAGGGCCCGGACCCGGCCGTCGTCGCCGCGGACGATCAGGGAGTCGCCGCCGACCTCGAACAGGAAGTAGTCGCCGGGCCGGCGGACCTGGCCGGTGTGACCCGCGAACAGCCAGCAGCGGCCGAACACCCGCTCCAAGTCCCGGCGGTACACCTGCTCGTCGGTGTAGAACGGCCGCGGCAGGCCGAAGCCGGGCCGCCGTCCGCGGATCAGTTCGTCGAGTGCGAGGTCGGTGTTCATGACGGCGGGGACTCGCGTGGGGGCCGCGGGCTACCGGAGCGGCTCGAAGTCATTCCCGAGGAGGCCGTACCAGTCCCGGAGCCCGGCCAGTTCGGACCGCACACGGCGGCCGGTGCCTGTCGAGCCTCGCCGGACGCCTTCGCGGCCCCCTGCTCACAACTTCGGAGGGGTCGAGGAGGGAGTTCGACATCGGCTCACCCACCGTTCGGGGGAATCGGCCGGTTGTTCGAGGCGGTACTTCCCGGAAAGACGACGCGACGGCGAGGCGGCCGAAGGGGCGGCCACGACGCCACGCGATCCACGAACGACAACCTTACACTTGTGGCCCGTCCGGACAGTCGCCCTGGAGTGGCGGGATCGTCCGTAGCGGCCGCAAGAACGTCCAAGACGGCGGTCCGGCGGCGGACCAACAATCGGTTCGACCCGTACCCGCTCGGCCCGCCGCGGGCACGGAGGGCAGCCGCTGGCCGGGCCGGAGGTGGTGGCGGCGCTGGTCGACCGGTTCCGGGCCGGCCGGCCGCCGGTCGTCGCCGCCGAGTACGCCGGGACGGTCGGGGTGCCGGCCCGGTTCGCCCGGGAGTTATTCCCCGACCTTCCGGCCTTGCCCGACGGGTTCCGCTGGCTCGAACTGCACGCCGCCAACGGCTACCTGTGCCACCCGTTCTACTCCCCGCTCATCAACCACCGGGCCGACGAGTACGGCGGGAGCTTCGACAACCGCCGAGGTGGTGCGGGCGCTGCGGCGGGAGTGGCCGGACGGCCTGCCGCTGGCCGTCCGCATGGTCACGTCCGACTGGGCCGACGGCGGCTGGGCGCCCGACGAGGCGGTCGAGCTGGCCAAGCGGCTAAAGGCCGAGGGCGTCGACCTGATCGATTGCGTGGCCGGCGGCGGGCCGAAGGCCGAGCAGCCGCCCTACGCCCCCGGGTTCCTGGTCCCGCACGCCGAACGGATCAAACGGGAGGCCGGCGTGCTGACCGCGACGGCGTTCCTGACCGACGCCGCGCACGGCACCGATCCGGAGCCGCTCGACGGCCACGTCCGCGGCGGCCGGGTCGATCTGGTGCTGCTGGCCCGGGAGATGCTGCGGAACCCATACCGGCCGGTCCACGCGGCCGCCACGCTCGGGGTGAAGGACGGGCCGAAGTTCCCGCCGCCGTACGACCACTGGCTCGGCGGCCAAGTTCTCGGCGGCCGGCTGCATACCGGCTAAGACGAACGGCCGTCGGTCCGACCGGGTTCATTGGTTCGGCCGCGGGGTGTGTGGGTTGCCGAACCAAACCAATGAAAACAGGGACTACCCGACCGCCCCCGCCAGCGATACTTTACCTCAACCCACAACCGGGTTTAGGGTTCCGCCGTGCCATATCAGCCGATCGAGAGCTATGGGGTGGTCGGGAACATGCAGACGGCCGCCCTCGTCGGCCTGAATGGGTCGGTCGACTGGCTGTGCCTACCCCGGTTCGACTCCCCGAGCGTCTTCGGGGCGATCCTGGACGACCAGAAGGGCGGCTTCTTCCGGATCACCCCGGCCGCCGAGGGGGCACGGCACAAGCAGTACTACTGGCCGGAAACGAACGTCTTAGTGACCCGGTTCCTCCACCCGGACGGGATCGCCGAGGTCGAGGACTACATGCCGGTCGGCCCCGGGGCGTCGCCGGACGACTGGCTGGTCCGCCGGGTCCGGGTGGTCCGCGGCAAGCTGCCCGTGCGGCTGGAGTGCCGGCCGGCGTTCGACTACGCCCGGGCCAAGCACGAGGTCCGGGTGAACGAGCACGGTGCCCGGTTCGACGGCCCGGGGCTGTCGCTCGGGCTGGTGTCGTCGGTTCCCCTCAGTCGGGACGGGGGCGGGGCGGTCGGTGAGTTCACCCGGAACGAGGGCGAGGCGGCCGCGTTCGTCCTGCGGACGATCGACCCGGACGCCCAGCCCGGCCGGTGCCCCGGGACCGGGGAGGCCGAGGACCGGTTCCGGGAGACGGTGGCGTACTGGCAGCGGTGGGTGGGCAAGTGTACCTACCACGGCCGGTGGCGGGAGACGGTGCTCCGGTCGGCCCTGGCCCTGAAGCTCCTGACCTACGAGCCGACCGGGGCGATCGTCGCGGCCCCGACCACCAGCCTGCCCGAGGGGGTCGGCGGGGTCCGGAGCTGGGACTACCGGTACACCTGGGTCCGGGACGCCGCGTTTACCGTCTACGGGTTCATGCGGCTCGGGCTGATGGAGGAGGCGGCCCGATTCCGGGAGTGGATGACCGAGCGGGCGAAGGAGGCGACGAAGGGGCCGAACGGCCCGATCGGGCTGATGTACGCGGTCGACGGGTCGCCGGTCCCGGACGAGGTGGAGCTGCCGCACCTCGACGGGTACAGGGGGTCGAAGCCGGTCCGGGTCGGGAACGGGGCCCGGGACCAGCTCCAGCTCGATGTCTACGGGGCCCTGCTCGACGCGGCGTACCTGTTCAACAAGTACGGGGCCCCGGTGACGGCCGACGGGTGGGGCCGGCTGCGGCGGTTGGTCGACTGGGTGGCCGACAACTGGGACCGGCCGGACGAGGGGGTGTGGGAGACCCGGGGCGGGCGGAAGGACCACGTGTACTCTCGGTTCATGTGCTGGGTGGCCCTGGACCGGGGCCTGCGGCTGGCCGACAAGCGGTCGTTCCCGGCCCCGCGGGACAAGTGGTTGGCCGCCCGGGACGCGGCCTACGAGCAGGTGCTGGCGAAGGGGTGGAGCGAGGAGCGGCAGGCGTTCGTCCAGAGCTACGGGTCGGACAACCTGGACGCCGCGATGCTCTTGATGCCCTTGACCTTCTTCATGGCCCCGAACGACCCGCGGATGCTGGCCACGATCGACGCGATCACGACCCCGGCGACGAAGGGCGGGCTGGCCGCCGACGGGCTGGTCTACCGGTACGACTTCAAGGCCACCCACGACGGGCTGGAGGGATACGAGGGGACGTTCAACATGTGCAGCTTCTGGCTGGTCGAGGCCCTGACCCGGGCCGGCCGGACCGACCCGGCCCGGCTGGCCGACGCCCGGCTGCGGTTCGAGCAGATGCTCGGGTACGGCAACCCGCTCGGGCTGTACGCCGAGCAGACCGGCCCGTCCGGCGAGGCCCTGGGCAACTTCCCGCAGGCGTTCACCCACCTGGCCCTGATCTCGGCCGCGTTCAACCTCGACCGGGTGCTCGGCGGCCGGGCCTGACCCCGGCGGGGCGGCGCGGTCGTCATCTTCGAGGCGTCCGGCGACCGGACCGCCCGGACCCGGCTGCCGGACGAGTCGTTCGACGATCGGGGTGGCCGTTCGCTCCCGGCTGGGCCTGTCGAGGCCGAACCGTGGTGCAACGAACTTGGTCCGCATATAGACTTCAGGGAGTTCGTCGCCCACTCGGGCGGGCCGGACTGCTACCCGGGACGGATTCTCATCGACCGGATGATACGCCGAGGCCGGTCGCAGACTCGGGAGGTGCGGGGTGAGGTTCTCGGAGCGGGCCCCGTCGAGCGCGTGGGCGGCCTTGAAGTACAACGGGGAGGCCCTCGCGGAGGCGTGGTTCAAGCCGGAGGGCGACCCGCTCGCGGTCGTGTTCCGGGTCCCCCAGGGCCGGCCCGGAGACGCCGAAGTCCGCCGGCGGCTCACGATCCAGGCCCTCCTGCGGACCGTCGGCGTCGCGGCCGAGGAGGTCGAAGGGTGGCGGGTCGGGGATGAGTCCGATTGGAACACCGACCCGACCGACCCCGGGCTGAGACGCCCGCTGCCGCTCCCCCCGCCGGGCGAATCCGACCTCGCCATCCACGTTCGCCTGAAGCCGCCGGCCCCGGAGGCCGCCCCCGCCGAACTGGGTGAGTCGGAGGTGCCGCCGGAGAAGTGGCAGGCCCTCGACGCCCTGTGGCAGGCCGTCCTGGCCCTGGAGGCCGGCATCGCGGCGACCCGAATGAGCGTGGACGGCCTGCGGGCCGAGCTGGAGTCGGCGTGCCGGCGGTCGCTGGCGCCGGACGAGAAGGTGAACGCCCTCCAGGCCGACGTGGCCCTGTGGAATAAGGCCAAGAGCCGCGTCCACTACACCCTGCCGAAGCTGCGGGAGTTCATCCACCGGGCCACCTGGGCGACGGCCGCCGCCGAGCGGAAGCGGCTGGAGGAGGTCGTCAAGAACCACATCGAGCCGCGGGTCCCGTTCCCCGAGGTGGACCGGGTCCGCGAGGAGTTGGAACACCTCCAGAAGGACCGCCAGGTGTTATCCGCCCAGGGCAACGCGGTCTACCAGGAAGGGCGGGGGCTGGCCGCCGAAATTCAGCGGACCCTGGGCGCCCTCCAGCGGAACGCCGCCGACCGGGCCCGCGCCAAGCGAGACCCCGGCCGCGGGAAGGGCAAGTTCTTCTGACCGCCCACCCCGCCGGCCGGCCGCAGGGAAACGGCGTCCCTTCTAGCCGGTCCCTCGCCCGGGCGATATAGTACCGGTTCCTGAAAATCCGGCGGTGCTGGAGGGGTGGCGTCGTGTCCGTTCGCATCCGGATGAAGCAGATGGGCCGGACCCACCGGCACTTTTACCGCATCGTGGCCATCGACAGCCGCCAGCCGCGGGACGGCAAGGCGATCGAGGACCTGGGCACCTACGACCCCCACGTCGCCGACCGGGACAAGTCGGTCAGCCTCCGGCCGGGCCGGATCAAGTACTGGATGAGCGTCGGGGCCCAGCCGACCGAGAACGTCCAGGCCATCTTCCGCCGGCACATGAAGCGGTGGGAGGAGATCGAGTCCCAAGAGGCGACCAAGGCCGCCGCGGACGCCGCCAAGGCCGCGACCGCCCCGGCCGGCGGGCCGGCCGCGTAGTGGTAGGGTGTGTCGAGCGGGACCGTCTTCGGTCCCGCGATGACGCACCTTGATCCGCGGCGGTGCGTCATCGC
>JAIEQN010001054.1 GCA_019747685.1 Gemmataceae bacterium | reverse complement strand
CGGCCCGGAAGCTGGCGAGGTCGGCGGCCCCGACGGCGAGGCCGACCCAGTTGCGGAGCCGGGCCGCGTCGGTGGTGCCGCGGACGGCGGCGGCGAGGTCGGCCGGGACCAGGCCGAACCGCCCCTCCAACACCGTAAGCAGCGAATCGGCCTGTCCTTCGGCCCGGCCGACCTCCAGCCCGAGCGCCCGCCCCTCCTCCATGAACTCCTTAAGTACCGTCGATTCCCTCACGTTCCAGCCCTCCAGCGCGGCGGTCCATTCGTCCTTCCGGCCGGCGGCCTCGGCGAAGACCAGGGCCAAGGCCGCGTATTCCGACCGGGATCGGTCGTCCGGCTCGGTCGCGGCCACTTGCTTCCAGCGGTCGATCGTTCCGGGCGCCCCCCGCCGGCCATCAGCGGCACCCACGGCAGGACACACCGGGACCAGTCCCCGGCCTCGACCCGCCCCATGGTGTTATCGGCATTTTCCCGCGATAGGTTCCGCTCCACAACCCCGAGGTGCGTGACCAGGCCGGCGGCGGACCGGCGCATCTCCCGGGACGCGAGCCCGTTCCCGGTCAGGTTGACGACCGCAGCTCCGACCTCGAACCGACTCCCCCGCTCGGGGTCGGGCCGGAGGTGCGTCCAGATATCCGACAGGTAAGCCAACAGCCGGCCGAACATGGTCGGGTCCGGTTCGGTCTGGAACTCGACCGCCACCGCCCACGGCGGCCCGCCGCCGGCCGGGTCGTCCAGCCGGGCAACCGTGTCCCCGACCCGCTCGACCCCGCGCGTGTCCAGCCACCCGGCGAACCCGACGGCGGCCGGGTGCAGGTCGAACAGCCAACCGAGGAACCCGGTCGGGTCGAGGCGGGCGGCGAGGCGGGACGCCTGATCGAAGTGCGGGGGCGGCATGCCACGTCACCGGTTGAGCCGGGACCGCCGGCGGATCAGTTCGTCCACGATGGTCCCGATCAGGAGCGTGGTGCCGATCACCACCGGGATGACGGTACTCTTCTCACCCCGGAAGTTGACCAGCTTCTCGATCACCGGCAGGACCATCGCCCCCAGGACCATCCCGACCGCCGTCCCCTCGCCGCCCCGCAGGCTGCACCCGCCGAGGACCGCCCCGAGGATGGCGTACAGCTCCAGCCCGGCCCCGGCGGTGTCCGCCTGGTGGGTGTTGATATCCAGGAACAAGAGGATGCCGCCGAGGGCCGCAAGGGTCGAGCAGATCACGTACACCGCCGCCCGGTGGCGGTCGACGTTCACCCCGGCGTACCGGGCCGCCTGCTCGTTGTACCCGATCGCGTACCAGTACCGGCCGTAAGCCGTCCGGTGGAGGAAGAACCCGACCACGGCGGCGAGCACCAGGAGCAGGGCGAACATGGCCGGGAAGACCAGCGCCCCCTTCTCGTCCTTGCCCACGAGGTAGTACGTCATCGCGTCCAGGGCCGGGGCGAACTCCGGATGGACCTCGGTGACGGACTGCGCCCCCACCACCGACCCGATCATCCGGGCCGCCCCGCGGAAGATGAACATCCCGCACAGGGTGACGAGGAACGGCTGGAGCTTGAGTTTGGTCACCAGCAGCCCGTTCACCAGCCCGACCGTCGCCCCGAACAGCAGCACCAGGGCGGCCGCGGCCGGCGGCGGCACCCCGTAGTCGGTCATCAGGACGCCGAAGAGGATCGTCGCGCAGCCGACCACCGACCCGACGGACAGGTCGATCCCGCCGGTGATGATGACCAGGGCGGCCCCCAGGGTGACGACCCCGTACCGGCCCTGGATGTTGGCCAGACTGGTCAGGCTCCGGGTACTCGTCGCCGCCGGGTTCGACTCGGCCAGGGCGGCGTACAGCACCACCAAGAGCCCGAGCACGCCGAGGATTCGGGTCACGTCGCGGTCCCCCCGGTCGCCAGGTGCATCACCGCCTCCTCGGTCAGCCGGCCCCGGGGCAGCTCGCCCGCGACCCGGCCCTCGTGCATCACCACCACCCGGTCGCTCATCCCGAGCAGCTCTTCCATGTCGCTGGTGATCATCCAGACGGCCACCCCGCGGCCGGCCAGCTCGTCCACCAGGGCGTAGATTTCGGCCTTCGCCCCGACGTCGACGCCCCGGGTCGGTTCGTCCAGGATCAGCACCCGCGGGCCGCGGGCCAGCCACTTGCCGTACACGACCTTCTGCTGGTTGCCGCCCGAGAGCAGCCCGGCCGGCTGGGCGGCCGACGGCGTCTTCACCCGCAGCCGGTCGATCCACGTTCTGTGCAATTCGGCCTCGGCCCGCCGGCGGACCCCGAGGAGCGACCCGAGCCGGTCGAGGTTCGGCAGGCTGAGGTTGAACCCGACCGCCGCTTCCGTGACCAGCCCGTGCAGCCGGCGGTCCTCGGGGACGAGCAGCAGTCCGGCGGCGATGGCGTCGGCCGGCCCGCGGACGCGGAGGTGCTTGCCGTCGAGCCGGAGTTCGCCGGCGGTCAGCGGCCGGACCCCGAACACGGCCTCGGACAGCTCGGTCCGCCCGGCCCCGACCAGCCCGGCCATGCCGAGGATTTCGCCGGCCCGGACCTCCAGCGACGCCGGCACGTCCGGCCCGCCCCGGTAGCGGACGCCGGCCAGCGTCAGCACCGGGGCCCCGCCGACCCCGGACCGCTTGTCCTTCGGGTAGAACTGCTTCATGTCCCGGCCGACCATCAGCCGGACCATGTTGTCGTGGGTGATGTCGGCCCTGGCCAGCTCGCCGGCGTTCTTGCCGTCCCGGAGGACGGCCACGCGGTCGGCGCAGCGGGTCACCTCGGCCAGCCGGTGGGAGATGTACAGGACCGACACGCCGTCCGCCCGGAGGGCGTCGATGACCGTGTAGAGCCGCTCCGTCTCCTTCTGGGTCAGGCTGGAGGTCGGCTCGTCCATGATGAGGACGCGGACGGCGGTGCCGAGGGCCCGGGCGATCTCGACCAACTGCTTCTCCCCGGGTGGCAGTAGCTCGACCCGCTTGCGGAGCCGGTCGGCCGGCAGCCCGACCCGGGCCAACAGCCCGGCCGCCCGGTCGGCCATCGCCCGGCGGTTGAGGACCCGCAGGCCCCCGCCGCCGGTCGGCTCCCGGCCGAGGAACAGGTTGTCGGTGACGGTCAGGTTTTCGGCGAGGTTCAGTTCCTGGTGGATCAGGATGACGCCGGCGGCCGTCGCCTCCCGCGGCCCGGCGAACCGGACCGGCCGGCCGTCCAGCTCGACCGTTCCGGCGTCGGGCTGGTAGACCCCGGCCAGGATTTTCATCAGGGTCGACTTGCCGGCCCCGTTCTCGCCGACGACGGCCAGCACCTCGCCCGGGGCGAGGGTCAGCGACACCCCGTCCAGGGCGATGACCCCGGGGAAGCGCTTGCCGACGGCGGTGGCGCGGAGGCGGGGAGGCGGGGTGTGCGGAGGGCGGAGGGCGGAGTTCGGAGTCATGACAGGGCGACCGACAGGAGCGACCCGGGTCCGGGTCTTCATTCCGCATTCCGAACTCCGCATCCCGCACTACTTCTTCACCGAGGCCATCTGGTCCTTGATGGCCTGCTCGTAGTCGGCCGCCTTCGGGAACTTGATGGCCAGCCCGTTGATCGTCTGGTCCGGGCCGCCGTCCTTCGTGACGACCTGGTACGCCGACCCCTTCCCCTCGGGCAGCAGCTTCGACCGGTCGCCCCGGGCCAGGGCGGCCAGGATTTTGACCGACTGGTAGCCGTAGTTGAACGGGTCCTGGACCACCGTCCCCTCGATCTCCCCGGCGGCGATCGCCTTGAGCGTGACCGGGTTCTCGTCGAACCCGACGATCTTCACCTTCCCGACCTGCCCCTGGGCCTTGACCGCCGACAGGATGGCCGGCGGGTTGTAGGCGTACAGCCCGACGAAGCACACGTCCGGAACACCGGTCAGCCGGCCGAGCATCGCCTCCGGGTACTGCTGGGGGTTCTTCTCCGGCCCGCCGTCGGTCTTCACCTCGCCGTCGACCAGGAAGTACTGGCCGTACTCCTTGCCCGGGGTGGCCTTCCCGTTGAACGTCCGGGTGGCGGTGGTCCCCTTCGCGTCATTCTCACCGGCCAACTCGTCCAGCACGCCCTGCGACCGGGCCGCCCCGTTGGCCGAGATGTCGCTGCCGATGAACATGGCGATCACCCCGCCGTTGGGCAGGGCCCGCTTGACCAGCCGCCCGACCGCCTTGCCGGCCTCCTTGTTGTCGACCCCGACGTAGCAGAGCCGGCCGGTCTCCTTGTCGGCGTCGTTGTCCATCGTGATCAGCGGGATTTCGGCGGCGATCCGGGTCAGGTCCTTCTTCTGGAGCTTCGGGTTGATGACGCTGATGGCCAGCCCGTTGACGCCCTGCTCGACGAACGAGTCGACGATCGGCATCTGCTTGCTGGCGTCCAGGGCCTCCGGCTGGCGGAACAGGAGGTCGACGCCCTCCTCCTGGGCCGCCTTGTTCGCCCCGGCCTCGCACAGGTCCCAGAACGGGTCGGTGCAGTTGGTGACGACGGCGATCTTCGGCCGGCCGCCGCCCCCGGTCTTGGTCCCGCACGCCGGCAGCCCGGCCAGCCCGGCCGCGACCGCGGCCAACAGCCCGAGACGCATCCACCGCGACATGACGCACCGCCCGGGGAGGGGAACGGGGAGTTCGTAAAGGTGATTTACTAACTACTTGCGGCGGCGGGCCGGGCAAGACGTGGCGGCGAAAACAGCCTACTTCTCCCAGGTCGGGGCGGCCGCCGACCCGGCCATCTGCTTCTCCAGCGCCCCGCCGCGGGTGACGGTGCCGAGTACCGGCTTCACCCGGTCGAGTTCGGCCGGGTCGAAGCCCGCCCCGCGGAGGAGCTGCCGGGCGAGGGTATCCGCGTCGGCGGTGGTGTCGAACGTGAGCGGCCGGGAGCCGGCCGCGCCGACCTCGGTGCCGGTCGCGGCCGGGGTCCCTTCGGTACGGATGCCGGAGGCGTCCCGACCGTGGGCGGCGGCGGCCCGGTGTTCGGCCATCATCGCCCCGAGTTCGGAGCACAAGACGGCCGCCAGTTCGGCGTCGGTCCGGCACGTCCTGACCAGCCCCTCGCTGATGACCAAGAGGCCGGTGCCGCGGTGGAACAGCTCCGGCTCGGGCTTGCCGACGGTCTGGAACAGCGGCTCAAGGCCGGTGAACGTGTTCTGGTCGAGGATGCGGCGGCCGACCTCATCGACCCGCCGGGCGGCGAAGATGTCGACCCGTGGCGTCGTCGGCCTCGGGCAATCTCGCCCGCCACAGAAGCCGTCCCAGCCGGTGAGCAGCCGGTCGGACCGGCAACCGACCGATACGACGGGGCCGGCGAGTGCGGCGGCCAGCCCGAGTGCGGCCCGGCGGGTCATCCCGGCTCCCGTGTGGTGAGGGCGGCGGGATAGCGAGGCCGGGCGGGCGTGTCGAGGTCACACGTAGAGGTGCCCCTCGTGCCGGTAGCGGTCGTGCCGGGCGATGGCCTCGTGGTCGGCCGCCGCGACCGCCCGGGCCGCCCCGACCGCCGCGATCACCGCGTCCAGCGCGTCCCCCCCGGGGTTCCGCATCACCACCCGCCGGTCCAGGTCGCCGACCCTCACCAGCCCCTCCAGCCCGGCCAGGATGGCGTGGCGGGTGAGCCGCCGCCGGCGGGTCAGCGGCCCGCCGGCCGGTTGCTTGTAGTTCTGGTGCGGCAGCCCGAGCTTCTTCAGCACCGATCCCGGGCAGCACTCGACCACCACCCGCCGGGCCCGGGCGAGCTTGCGGTACTGGAACGGCAGCACGGCCGTCCCCGGCGACAGCCGGAGCGGGTTGACCACGTCCCGCATCCCGTAGAAGGTCTGGTAGATGATGCGGTAGTGGAAGGTGTCGAACGGGGCCTTGGCGTCGCGGTCGGTCGTCCGGCGGAGGTGCAGCCGGCCGTTCAGCTCCTTCGTCCGGCGGACGCACTCCAGCCCGCAGGCGTAGGCCTCCTCGCCCCACTCGTGCAGGAAGGCGAACTGGTCCGGCCAGCCGCTCCCCGCGGGGAACAGCTCGACCGGCAGGCCGAACGGGAAGTCGAAGCCCCACAAGGCGGCTTCGGACTCCTGCACCATGTCCACCAGGAAGGCCAGCACCTCCCGCCGCTCGGCCGTCCCGCACAGGTCTTCGAGGCGGTGCAGGGCGGTCAGCACGAACGGCGGTCGCCTTCTGGTCTTGGCGGGCGGGGGGCGTAAGCCTCCCGAGTGCTGTAGCTCGACCCGGGCCGCCCACATGTTCCGGCCGGCGAGCCTGGCCCCGGAGAAATCCACCCCCCAAAACGTCTCGAACTCCGGCATCGGCGGCTACGGCTCGCGGTGCGGGCGGACGGTCATGATGACACGGCCGCCCCCCAACCGCAGCGCCGGTTGTACTCATCACAGGCCGGAGGCCTGTGCCACCGAAAAGCAGACGGACGAACAGCCCGGGAAGTTCGTCCCGCCGTCTACCGGTGGCACAGGCCTCCGGCCTGTGCGGCGTCATTTCCGGATCGTCACCTCGTACACCCGGTTGAAGTTCGGGTCGGCCTTCCGGTCGGCCGGCGGGGTGCCGCGGATGACGGCCGTCCCGTCCTTCACCTCATACGGGAAGGGCCGACCGGTGAACGGGTCGTTCGGCACCGGCAGCCCGGTCGCCTCCAGGGACGGGGGCAACGCCCCGCCGTTGGCCGCGGCGTACGCCCGGACCGCCTCGACCGCCTGGAGCAGCCCGATCCACTGCTGGACCCGGAGCTGAGCCGTGCGGACCTTCCGCCAGTTCGGGGCCAGGGCGTTGAACGGCCCGGGCGGGGACTTCCCCCCGTCGACCTCCGGCGGCAGCCGGTGATACGGGACGTTGCTCCACTTGAGCATGTCGTCCCGGAACGTCTCGTACTGGTGGTAATCGTCCATCAGGAAGACCTGCAGCCGGTCGAGCTTGTCGAGGGCGGCCGGCTTGTACCCGGCCTTGGCCAGCCGGGCCTTGCTGGCGGCCAGGACGGCCGGGTCGGCGGCCAGCCCCTCGTGCCAGTCGGACGACCGCTCGCCCCGGCCGCCGCCCTCCAGCTTGATGATCTCGTCCAGCTTCTTGACCATCCGGGCCAGCTCGTCCTTGCCGACCGGCTCGGCCTTCCGCAGCGCCCCGAAGTCCCTCTCGGCCCAGCCCCGCTCGCCTTGCAGGCCGGTGTTCAGGTCGATGAACGGGTCGGGCAGGGCGGCGAACGCCCAGAACAGGTTCGGGGCGTCCGGCTGCTGGCACATCTCCTCGACGGCCTGCAGGGTCAGGCTGGTGATGGCCAGCCCGACGAGGTTGCCGATCAGGGTCGGGTGGTCGTTGAACGTCCGGGCCAGGGCGAACAGGGTGGCGGCCGTCCGGGCGGCCCCGTCGTACTCCTTCCGGGCGACCTGGCCCCGCATCTTCACCTTCAGGGCCGACGCCAGCATTCGGAGTTGCTGGACATCGGGCAAGAGGGTGTTGAACCCGTCGGACCGGAGTTGGTTAGTGATCTGCCAGTCGATCGAGTCGAGCCGGGCGGCGTAGTCGGCCTGCCGCAGGCTCGACCCGCCGTACCCGACCAGGGCTTGCTCGCCGGCCAGCTCGGCGAGCGGGGCGGTCAGCCACCTCTCCCGGTTGGCGACGCTGTCCTTGTCGAAGTAGAAGTAGTTCTGCTCGAAGAAGCACTTGTAGAAGGCCGGGACTTGATTCCCGGTCTGCTTCTCCCGGAGGTCGGGGAGGAACAGGTACTTCAACGCCGGGAGCGGCGGGGCGGCCGGGCTGACCGCGGCCGCGATGACGAGCTTGCCGTCCTTGGCCGGCGGGGGCGGCTGGCCGCCGGCGGTCAGGGTGATGACGGCGAGGAGGGCGAGGGCGGACAGCGGACGCCGGCAACGCATCGGATGCCTCCGGGGAACGGGAGTGGGACGCGGGGTCAGGGGATCTCGGCCTGCCGGCCCGACAGGGCGGTCAGCGGGTAGCGGGCGGCGACCATGTTCGGCAGCACTTCCGGCCGCGGGGCGTCCAGGTCGGACGCCCCGGCGAGCAACCCACCCTCAGGAGAGTCGTGCTCGGGCGAGCCGGGGGCGTGAGCCCCCGGAGTCGGTGCCGGCTCGACCTGTTCCGGGCCGGCCACGACGGCCGGTTCGGGGAGGAGCAGGGCGGCCGCGGTCGCCACGTTGAGCGCCACCAGGCCGGCCACGGCCAGCTTCCACACCCGGGGGGTGCGGGCGGTCGCCCGGCCGGCCCGGAACAGCACCTCGGCCGGGTCGAGGCCGGATGCCGGGGTGAAGGCGGCCAGCGGCCCGAGGTCGGGTTCGGGGGTCATCGCGGGCATCCGGCACCGAGCCTTTCGCGGAGGGCGACGATGCCGGCCTCGTACCGGCGGAAGGCGGTCGCCACCGAGTACCCGGCGGCGGCCGCGATCTGGTCGAGGGTCCGGCCGCCCCACAGCCGGGCGACGATCACCTCCCGCTGGTCGGCCGGGAGGGCTTCGAGGGCGGCGACGGCGGCCCCGGCGTCGAGCCCGTCGACCTCCGGCTCGGCGAACCACCGGTCCGGACGCGCAACCCTCTGCTCGCGGCGGGTCCGCCGGCGGGCGGCCTTGCCGGCGTCGAGGGCGGCGTTCCGGACCACCTTGTACAGCCACGCCGCCGGGTCGTCCGGCGGCGTGGCCGCGGCCAGCTTGACGAACGCCTCCTGGACCACGTCCTCCGGGCCGTCGCACCACTGGCGGGCGAACAGCACCAGGGCCGGGCCGTGGGCGGCGATCAGGTCGGCGAGCTGCCGCGGCGTCATCTCACTACCCTAGACGACGCCGGGGGCGGTGTTTTTCACCCCGCCGGCCGGTCGCTCGCCGTCGAGAGATCGGGTTCATAAAACTCCCACCATTCCGACGCCGCGCCGCGGCCGCCCCAACCCCCAACGACCGGACACGATGAGTACGAAGCACGTCTACTTCTTCGGCGGGAAGACGGCCGACGGCGACGGCAAGATGAAGGAGCTGCTCGGCGGGAAGGGGGCCAACCTGGCCGAGATGTGCAAGATCGGCATCCCGGTCCCGCCCGGGTTCACCATCACCACCGAAGTGTGCGCCGCCTACTACGACCACGGCAAGAAGATCCCCGAGGCCGCCCTGCCGCAGATCGACGAGGCCCTGAAGAAGGTCGAGCAGACCTTCGGCAAGAAGTTCGGCGACACCGCCGACCCGCTCCTGGTCAGCGTCCGGTCCGGGGCCGCCCTGTCCATGCCCGGGATGATGAACACCATCCTGAACCTCGGGCTGACCGACGCCAGCGTCGAGGGCCTGGCCAAGAAGACCGGCAACCCGCGGTTCGCCTACGACAGCTACCGCCGGCTGATCGACATGTTCGGCAGCACCGCGATGGGCTGCGAGCACGAGGAGTTCGAACACGAAATCCACGCGATGAAGGACAAGAAGGGCGTCAAGCTCGACACCGACCTGTCGGCCGACGACCTCAAGGAGCTGGTGAAGAAGTACAAGGCGGTCTACAAGAAGCACGTCGGCGACGACTTCCCGCAAGACCCGAAGAAGCAACTCCTGCTGGCCATCAACGCCGTGTTCAACTCGTGGAACGGCAAGAAGGCCATCGAGTACCGGCGGATCGAGCGGATCACCGGCCTCAAGGGCACCGCCGTCAACGTCCAGGCGATGGTCTTCGGCAACATGGGCGACAACTCCGGCACCGGTGTGGCGTTCACCCGCGACCCGAACACCGGCGAGAACGTCTTCTACGGCGACTACCTGATCAACGCCCAGGGCGAGGACGTGGTGGCCGGCATCCGAACCCCGGAGCCGATCGCCAAGCTGCACGAGCAGATGCCGAAGGTCTACAAGCAACTGACCGACATCCGGCAGACGCTGGAGAAGCACTACAAGGAGATGCAGGACATCGAGTTCACGGTGCAGGACGGCACCCTGTACATGCTCCAGACCCGGGGCGGCAAGCGGACCGGGACGGCGGCCGTCGGCATCGCCGTCGAGATGGTCAAGGACGGGTTGATCGACGAGACCACGGCCGTCAAGCGGGTGCCGCCGGACAGCCTGAACCACCTCCTGCTGCCGCAACTCGACCCGAAGGCCAAGCAGAAGCCGGTGGCCCAGGGGATCGCGGCCAGCCCCGGGGCCGCGTCGGGCAAGGTGCTCTTGTCGGCCGAGGCCGTGGTCGAGCACGCCGCCAAGCACCCGAACGACCCGATCCTGCTCGTCCGCAAGGAGACGAGCCCGGAAGATGTCGCGGGGATGCACCTGGCCAAGGGCATCCTGACCAGCACCGGCGGGAAGGCCAGCCACGCCGCGGTCGTCGCCCGCGGCTGGGGCAAGCCGTGCGTCGTCGGCTGCGAGGCGGTCAAGATCAACGAGGCGGCCGGGACGATCACCATCGCCGGGCAGACCGTGAAGGCCGGCGAGTTCGTCACCATCAACGGCGGCACCGGGGACGTGTTCGTCGGCGAGGTGCCGACCGTCGCCCCGTCGATGACCGGCGACTTCGCCACCCTGATGGGCTGGGCCGACAAGAGCCGCAAGCTCAAGATCCGGACCAACGCCGACACCCCGAAGGACGCGGCCAAGGCCCGCGAGTTCGGGGCCGAGGGGATCGGCCTGTGCCGGACCGAGCACATGTTCTTCGGCGAGGACCGGATCGTCGCCATGCGGCAGATGATCCTGGCGGCGGACGAAGCCGGCCGCAAGGCCGCGCTGGCCAAGATCGAGCCGTTCCAGAAGGCCGACTTCGTCGGCATCTTCGAGGCCATGGACGGCTACCCGGTGACCATCCGGCTGCTCGACCCGCCGCTCCACGAGTTCCTGCCGCACGACGCGAAGGGGCAGGAGGAGGTCGGCAAGAGCATCGGCGTCTCGCCCGCGAAGATCAAGGAGCGGGTCGAGGAGCTGCACGAGTTCAACCCGATGATGGGGTTCCGCGGCTGCCGGCTGCCGCTGGTCTTCCCCGAGATCGGCGACATGCAGGTGCGGGCCATCATCGAGGCCGCCATCGAGGTGTCGAAGACGGGCAAGAAGGTGCTGCCCGAGATCATGATCCCGCTCGTCGGGGTGGTCGAGGAGCTGGTCATCCTCAAGAAGCGGGCCATCGCCGTCGCCGAGGAGGCGATGGCCAAGCACGGCACCAAGGTCGAGTACCAGATCGGGACGATGATCGAGCTGCCGCGGGCGGCCCTGACCGCCGACCAGATCGCGGCCGAGGCCGAGTTCTTCAGCTTCGGGACGAACGACCTGACCCAGATGACGTTCGGGTTCAGCCGGGACGACATCAAGGGGTTCATGCCGACCTACCTGCGGGACAAGATTCTGCCGGTCGACCCGTTCCAGTCGATCGACATCGGCGGGGTCGGCCAGCTCATCGACATCGGCATCAAGAAGGGCCGCGACGCCCGCAAGGCCAAGCACGGCCAGCACCTGAAGGTCGGCATCTGCGGGGAGCACGGCGGCGACCCGGACAGCGTCCACTTCTGCCACGGGGTCGGGATGGACTACGTGTCGTGCTCGCCGTTCCGGGTGCCGATCGCCCGGCTGGCGGCGGCCCAGGCCGCCCTCGGCGAGAAGGCCGCCGGGAACAAGTGATCCCGGTCGCTGACCGCGAACGCCCAGCCCGGAAGGGCTGGGCGTTCGGCGTTTCCGGTGTTACGATCGGGGCAGCCCGGAGGAGCCGCGATGACGCCGACGCCGACCGCCCCGAAGCCGCACCACTTCCCGGAGCTGGCAGGGACGTACCAATTCTCGGTCGACCAGTACCACCGGCTGGTCGCCGCCGACATCCTCGGCCCGGGTGACAAGGTCGAGCTGCTCGACGGCTACGTCCTCTACAAGCCGGACCACGTCAACCCCCCGGCCGGTTGGGCATTCCCCCGGTGGCGCCGGCTGAGGCGGTGGACGGCGGAGGAGTACCGCCGGATGGTCGACCTCGGTATCCTCATCCCGGACGACAAGGTGGAACGACTCGAGGGCTACCTGGTGCTGAAGATGGGACAGTCGAAGGCCCACCGGCAGGCGGTCGTGCGGCTGGCCAACCTGTTGTCCGGGCACCTGCCGGCCGGCTGGTTCGTGATCTCTCAGGTCCCGGTCTCGGTCGGCGGGATGGACCCGGAGCCGGACGGGGGGTAGTTCGGGGTCGGGTCGCGGACTACGACGACCGGGACATCGACGAGGGCGCCTTCGGGATCGTCATCGAGGTGGCCGACTCGTCGCTCGACATGGACCGGCGGGCGAAGGGCGGCTTCTACGCCCGGGCCGGGCTGCCGGTCTACTGGGTCGTGAACGTGCTACACCGGCAGGTCGCGGCGTACACCGGCCCCGACCCGGGGGCGGACCCGCCGGCGTATCGGGCCCGGACCGATTACCGCCCCGGGGACGACGTGCCGATCACGCTGGACGGGCAGCTCGCCGGGGCCATCCCGGCCCTCGACCTCCTGCCGTAGCCGACCCGGGGCGGGGTTGTGACCCCGGGCGGGGTCGCCTAAACTGACATCCAACCACCGTCTCCGGCTCCCCGGCGTCCCCCTCCCGTGACACGACCCGCCGTCCTCGCCGCCTGGGCCGTCCTCCTGCCGGCCGCGGCCGGGTGTAGCCCGGGCGACCCGAAGGTGGTCGTCGTTCCGCACCCGACGCCGGTGCCCGCGGCCGAACACCGCCCGGCCCCGCGGCCGGACTCGCCGGCCTGGTTCCGGGACGTGACCGACGGGTCCGGCCTCACCCCTGTCTACCGAAACGGCGAGGAGGCCGACCGGTACACCATCCTCGAGAGCCTGGGCGGCGGGGTGGCCGTCCTCGACTACGACGGGGATGGTAAGCTCGATCTCTTCTTCCCCACCGGCGGGGGCTTCGCCGGGCCGGACAAGAAGGAGGTCGTCGGCCTCCCGCCGAAGCTCTACCGCAACCTCGGCGATTGGAAGTTCGCGGACGTGACCGCGGCCGCCGGCCTCGACCGGCTGGCCGACGGGGCCCCGTGGTTCTACTCCCACGGGGCCGTCACCGCCGACTACGACCGGGACGGCTGGCCGGACCTCCTGATGACCGGGTACGGCCGGGTCGCCCTGTGGCACAACGAGCCGGACCCGGCCGGCGGCCGGCGGTTCCGGGAGGTGACCAAGCCGGCCGGGCTGCTCGGCCCGCACTTCTGGAGCACCGGGGCGGCCTGGGGCGACCTCGACGGCGACGGCTACCCCGACCTCTACCTCTGCCAGTACGTCGACTGGTCGAACGGCAACGACCCGGCCTGCCCGGGGTACTACGCCAGCGTCCCGCGGGACGTGTGCCCGCCACGCCAGTTCGGGGCGAAGGCCCACGCCCTGTACCGGAACAACGGGGACGGCACCTTCGAGGACGTCAGCCGGGCGGCCGGGCTGCGGGTCGAACCGCCGGACGGGAACAAGGGGAAGGGCCTCGGGGTGCTGTTCGTGGACGTGGACCTGGACGGCCGGCCGGATGTCTACGTCGCCAACGACACCACCGGCAACTTCCTGTACCTGAACCGGACCCCGCCCGGCGGGCCGCTGCGGCTGGAGGAGCGGGGGCTGGAGCTGGGCGTCGCCCGGGACGGGGCCGGGGCCCAGAACGGGAGCATGGGGGTGGACGCGGCCGACTACGACGGGTCCGGCCGGCCGTCGATCTGGGTGGCCAACTACGAGAACGAGTTCCACGCCCTGTACCGGAACCACCTGCTCGACGGCCGGCTGGCGTTCACCTTCTCCACCGCCCAGGCCGGGCTGGGGGTCATCGGCCCCCGGTTCGTCGGGTTCGGGACGGCGTTCGTGGACGCCGACCGGGACGGGTGGGAGGACCTGGTGGTCAACAACGGGCACGTCATCCGGCACAGCCCGCGGGGGAACGTCAGCCAGCCGCCGGTCTTCTTCCGCAACGGCGCCAAGGACGGGCGGCGGTACTTCACCGAGGCCGGGGCCGACGCCGGGCCGTTCTTCCGGGAGGCCCGCCGCGGCCGCGGGCTGGCCGTCGCCGACCTGGACGACGACGGACGGCCGGACCTCGTCTTCTGCGCCACCAACGAGCCGGCCCGGCTGGTCCGGAACGAGGCCCCGGCCGATCACCACTGGGTGGGCGTCCGGCTGGCCCCGGCCGGCCACGCCGACCCGACCGGTGCCCGGCTGACGCTGGCGGCCGGCGGCCGGCCGCTCACCCGGTTCGCCACCGCCGGCCGGAGCTACCTGTCCGGCAGCGACCCGCGGTTCGTCCTCGGCCTCGGGGAGGCGAAGGCCGCCGGCCGGCTGACCGTCCACTGGCCGGGCGGGTCGCCCCGGGTCGAGGCCTGGGACGGGCTGGCGGTCGACCGGTATCACACCCTCGAACAGGGGAAGGGCCGGCCGGTCGGGGAGAAGCCATGACGCGGGACGGGGGCCGGCGGAAGGCGATCCTGCTCGGCGTCGCGGCCGTACTCCTGGCCGTCGGCGGCTACCGGGTGTACCGGTTCGCGGCCGCCGAGTTCCACGTCCAGGCGGCCCGGGCGGCGGTCGAGCAGGCCACCCGGGCGGCCGTCGAACGGGGCGACCCGGCGGCCCGGCCGCACCTGGACGCCGCCCGGCC
>JAIEQN010000664.1 GCA_019747685.1 Gemmataceae bacterium | reverse complement strand
GTCCGGGGGTTGCGGGCCTTGCGGGGCTTCCGCTGCTTGACCTCGAACACCCCGAAGTTCCGCAGCTCGATCCGCCCGTCGGTGACCAAGGTGTCGATGATGGCGTCGAACGTCCACTGGACGATTTCCTTGGTGGCCAACTGGGTCAGGTTGCCCTTGAGCAACTTCTCCCGGTTGGCCTTCTCGCACAACTGCCGGACGATCTCTTTCTTGGTCACGAGAGCGGTCCCCCGGGGAATGGAGCGGCGCCGGTAACCGATGGCCTGTCTTCAACTCTAAGTACGGCATGGGTTAATGTCAAGGAGTTTGGGCCCGTACCGTGCATTCCTCGGCCCGGCCCGGGGCATCCAAGTGTCCTGGCGAGCGGGGGGCGTCAGCCCCCTGATTGCCGAACCATCAGGGGGCTGACGCCCCCCGCTCGCCAGGCACTCAGCCCGGCTTGCCCGGTTCCCCGGGGCGGGGTATAACACCGGCCCGCGCCCGCATCCGGGCCGGCCGAGGCCGACGATGCGGAACTTCCTCCGGGCCCTGAAGTACTCCCTGCCGTACAAGTGGCGGCTGGCCGGGTCGGTCGGCTGCGCCCTGGTCGTCGCCGCCCTCTGGAGCCTCAACCTCTCGGCCATCTACCCCGTCCTGACCATCCTCAATGAGAAGGACAAGAACCTCCAGCAGTGGGTCGACGGGGAGATCGACGACTACCAGAAGAAGCTCGACGACTCGCGGGCCAAGTCCGAACACCGTAAGGCCGAGCTGCTGGCCGTCCAGCAGAACCCCGACCACCCGGACCGGGAGAACGTCGAGCGGCGGCTGACCCGGCAGGTGGCCGAGTACGAGGCCGACCAGGGCGAGTACGGGAAGTGGGTGTACCGGTACAAGCTGCTCAAGTCGCAGGTCATCCGCCACCTCCCGGCCGACCGGTTCGCCACCTTCCTGTGGATCATCGCGGCCGTCGTTCTCGGGGTCGCGGTGAAGGGGGTGTTCGAGTTCCTCCAGGAGTCGTTGGTCGGGAGCGTGACCAACCGGACCCTGTTCGACCTCCGCAACCGGTTCTTCCGGCGGGTCATCCACCAGGACGTGCGGCAACTGTCGGGCACCGGGACGACCGAGCTGATGGCCCGGTTCACCAACGACGCCGAACAGCTCGGGCTGGGGGTGAAGATCCTCTACGGGCGGATGATCGCCGAGCCGCTGCGGGCGGTCGGGTGCCTGCTGGTGGCCTGCTGGATCAGTTGGCAGCTCACCCTGGTGTTCGTCCTGCTGGTCCCGCTGGCGGTGGTCACCCTGGCCCAGATCAGCAAGGCCATGCGGCGGGCCGCCCGGAAGGTCCTGGAGCGGATGTCGGCGATCTACAAGATTCTGCGGGAGGCGTTCGACGGGGCCCGGGCGGTCAAGGCGTTCACCCGCGAGCCGCACGAGCGGCGGCGGTTCCGCCGGGCGACCGAGGACTACTACCGCAAGGCCATGCGGGTGGTGTACATCGACGCCTTCGCCAACCCGACGATCGAGCTGCTCGGGGTGGTGGCGGTCGGGCTCGCCCTGACCACCGGGACGTACCTGGTGCTGACCGGCCACACCCACATCCTCGGGCTGCGGATGACCGCCGAGCCGCTCCGGTTCGAGGCCCTGATCCAGCTCTACGCCTTCCTGGCGGCCGTGGCCGACCCGGTCCGGAAGATGTCGAGCGTGTACACCAAGCTCCAGGGGGCCCAGGCGGCGGCCAACCGGGTGTTCGAGCTGTTCGACCTCCAGCCGACCGTCGGGGCGAACCCGGACGGCCCCCGCGTCACCGGGGTCCGCAAGGCGGTCGAGTTCCGCAAGGTCGGGTTCTCGTACCGGCCCGGGGCCGAGACGCCGACCCTGGACGGCATCAACCTGGTGGTCAAGGCCGGCGAGACGGTGGCCATCGTCGGCCCGAACGGGTGCGGGAAGACGACCCTGCTGGGCCTGTTGCCGCGGTTCTACGACCCGGACCACGGGGCCGTCCTGATCGACGGGATCAACCTCCGGACGGCCCACCTGCGGAGCCTCCGCCGGCGGATCGGGATCGTCACCCAGGACACGCAGCTCTTCGACGACACGGTGTTCGCCAACATCGCCTACGGGCGGAAGGGGGCGACCCGGGAGCAGGTGGAGGAGGCCGCCCGGAAGGCCCACGCCCACGACTTCATCGAGCGGGAGCTGGGCGGCGGGTACGACACCGTGATCGGCGAGCAGGGGGTGCGGTTGAGCGGCGGCCAGCGGCAGCGGATTGCCTTAGCCCGGGCGGTCCTCCGCGACCCGGCTGTCCTCATCCTGGACGAGTTCACCAGCCAGATCGACCCGACCAGCGAGGCCGAGATTCATGCGGCCCTGAAGGAGTTCGTCAAGGGGCGGACGACGTTCCTGATTACCCACCGGCTGCACACCCTGGAAATCGCCGACCGGGTGGTCGTCATGGACGCCGGGAGGATCGTGGACGTGGGCACCCACGCCGAGCTGATCGGCCGGTGCGAGGTGTACCAGCGGCTGCACCAGTCCGGCCCGTTCCGGGCGGCTGCTTAGTGGGTTTCGAGTCCCGAGTTTCGAGTTTCGAGTTGAGCCGCACGTCCCGGCAATCGGCCCTACGCCCCGCCGTGGTATCGGCGGTCTGGCGGGTCGGGCACTCCCTCAAACGGGTCGCGCCGTCACCCGGTCTTGTGTTCGCGCTGCTCCTCGGCGTCCTCTTCCTAGCTCGGCTAGGCCACCCCGACCTGTACCGCAGCCACGAGGCCCGGGCGGCCCAGAACGCCCAGCGGATGCTCGATTCGGGCGAGTGGGGCCTGCCGGTCCTGTTCGACGGCCAGGCCGACCTCCAGAAGCCGCCGGGGTACTACTGGCTGGTGGCCGCGGCCGGGTGGGTCAACGGCGGCCGGGTCGATGCCTTCACGGCCCGGCTGCCGGCGGCGGTGGCCGGGCTACTGACGGTGGCGATGGTGTGGGGCTTCCTCCGCCGGGAGGGTCGGCCGGTCGCGGCGGGGGTGGCCGCGGTCGGGCTGGCCACGGCCGTCCACTTCACGGCCATCAGCCGGACGGCCCGGATCGACGTGCCGCTGACCTGCGCCGTCACGGCAGCCCTGCTGGCGTTCTACCGGGGACTCACCAACAGACCCCTCCCCCCGGCCCCCGTGGGGGAGGGGGACGGGGGGCGGGCCGGGAGCGTGAGCGACCGGAGGTCCGAAGCTCCGGTCGCTCACGCTCCCGGCTCGCCAGGGGGGGGCGGGGGGGGGGCCCTCGGACTCTTCCTCCTCTCCGCGGTCGCCGCCTCCGCCGGCGTCCTGCTCAAAGGCCCGGTCGCGCTGGCCCTGATCGGCCCGGCGGCGGTCGCCTGGCTCGTCGCCCCCAAGCCCGCTGACGGGCGATGGCGGCTGCTGCCGGTCGCGGCCGTCAGCGGCGTCCTCGTCGTCGCGGGCCTGTCGCTGCCGTGGTTCGTCTGGGCGAACCACATCACCGGCGGGGAGTTCGTGCGGGTCTTCGTCTGGCACCACAACGTCGAGCGGTTCGCCGGCACGTCGGCCGCCCTGGCGTCCCACCCGTGGTGGTACTACGGGCCGCGGCTGGCTGCCGACTTCCTCCCGTGGACCCCGGCCGTCGTCGCCCTGGCCGTCTGGGCGGCCCGGTCCGGCCTCTGGCGGCGCGACCCGCTCGTCCGGTTCGGTGCCGTTTGGGCCGGGGCGATGTTCGTCGTCCTGTCGGCCGCCCACTTCAAGCGGTCGGACTACCTCTTGCCGCTTTACCCCGGACTGGCCATCATCTTCGGCTGCACCGCCGAGGCATGGCTGGCGTCCCGGACCGACTCGCGGAACGTCCGCCGGACGACGTGGGCGTTCGGGGTGGTCGTCGTCCTCGTCGTGGTCGGCTGGGTGGTGATGACGTTCGCGGTCGAGCCGGCCGAGCAGCGGCGGGAGGAGAAGCGGGCGTTCGCCGACCTCGTCCGGTCGCACGCCCCGCCGCCGGCCGAGGTGATGCTGTTCCGGGCCGAGTCGCACCTGCTGGCCTGGCACCTCGGCCGGCCGGTCGTCACCCGGGTCGAGTGGCACGACCTGAACGACTGGCTGGCGACCCCCGGGCCGCACCTCGTGGTCATGCCGCCGGACTACCTGTATCCTGCCCAGCAGATCGTCCGCAGCCGGCGGCTGGAAGTCGTGGCCCGGCTGGCGGACGTGACCCCGGCCAAGCCGGACCGCCCGCTGGTCCTGGTCCGCACCGTCGATTAACTCGAACATGGCCAAGCCCGCCCCGCCCCGCGACCCGGTCACCGTCGTCCTGCCGGTCCACGACGCGGCCGACCGGGTCGAGAAGGTCGTCCCGGGGTGGGCCGACGCCCTGGCCCGGCTCGGCCGGGAGTACGAGATCGTTGCCGTCGACGACGGCAGCACCGACGCCACCCGCGACAAGCTGGAGGCGATGGCCGGCGGCCGGGTAAGGCACCTGCGGGTTCTGCACCACGACGCCCGCCGGGGGTACGGGGCGTGCCTGCGGACGGCCCTGGCCGAGGCCCAGCACCCGCTCTTCTTTTACACGGCGGTCGATTACCCGTACCCGCCGGCCGACCTCAAGAAGCTGCTCGACCGGATCGACGTGCGGGACGAGCTGCTGGGCAGGCAGCCGGACCTGATCAGCGGCTGCCGGACCGGCCGGCCGGCCCCGGCCCCGGTGGTCTGGCTGGGCCGGGGGTGGCGGGCGTTCTGGCGTGTGGCGGCCGGGATGCAACTGGCCCCGGCCCCGGCGTGGCCCGGGCTGCGGGAGTACCTGTACAACGCCTTCGCCGGGTGGGCGTTCGGGTCCCCGCTGGCCGACGTGAACAGCGCCTACAAGCTCTACCGGACCGCCTTCCTGCGGCGCTTCCCGATCCAGTCGGACGGCGACTTCGTCCACACCGAGCTGGCCGCCAAGGCGACGTTCCTGACGAGCCTGGTGGACGAATTGCCGCTGACCCCCGCGGCCGCCGAGCCACCCCCGTCGTCGTTCGGCCGGGACCTGTGGCGGGTGTTCCAGCATCCGGACTTCGGCACCCCGCCCCCGGCCCCGACCGAGCCGGCCGTCGTCAGCGCAGTCCCGGACGCCCGGAGCCCCGAACCCGGATAAGCGCGGATTTCACCGCGGAGGACGCAGAGATCGCGGAGGGAAACCAAGACCGAGATCAATCCATCTCTCATGATTCCCTCGGCGTCCTCGGCGTCCTCCGCGGTGATATCGGACCCCCTCTCGTGACCCGCGTCCTGTTCGTCACCGGCAAGCTGGCCGAGCCGGCGCTCCGCCGGGTCCTGGCCGACCTCGGCCCGAAGGCCGGCTTCGCCCCCGAAGTCGCCGTCCTGCCGATCACCGTCGCCGCCCTGATGACGGCCAACTGGGTGGCCCGGCACCTGGCCGTCCCGGCCGGCGTCGAGCGGGTCATCCTGCCGGGCCTGTGTCGCGGTGATGTCGAAGAGGTCGCTCAGGCGGCCGGCGTCCCGGCCGTCCTCGGCCCGGCCGACCTCCGCGACCTGCCGGAGTTCTTCGGCGGCAAGCCGGCCGGCCCGCCGCCCGGGTACGGGGCGTGGGACATCGAGATACTGGCCGAGGTCAACCACGCCCCGAAGAAGCCGGCCGACGCCATCCGGGCCGAGGCCCGGCATTACCGCGAGTCCGGGGCCGACGTGATCGACCTGGGGTGCGACCCCGGTGGCCCGTGGCCCGGCGTCGGCGACGCCGTCCGGTTGCTCCGGGACGAGGGCTTACGAGTTTCGATCGACAGCTTCGACCCGGCCGAGGTGGACGCCGCCCTGGCCGCCGGGGCCGAACTGGTTCTGAGCGTCAACGGCACGAACGTCGAGTCGGCCCGGGGATGGCACGAGCGGTACGGGGCCGAGGTGGTCGCCATCCCGGACACGCCGGCCGACTTCGACAGTCTGGAACGGACGGCCGAGCAACTGGCCGCGTGGGGCGTCCGCTCCCGGCTCGACCCGGTGTTGGAGCCGATCGGGTTCGGGTTCGCGGCCTCGCTCGGCCGGTACATCGACTGCCGCCGGCGGTTCCCGGACGCCCCGATGATGATGGGCGTCGGCAACCTGACCGAGCTGACCGAGGTCGATTCGGCCGGGGTGAACGTCCTGCTGGCGGGCTTCTGCCAGGAATTGGGCATCCGCAGCGTACTGACCACCGAGGTCATCAACTGGGGCCGGTCAGCGGTGAAGGAGTTCGACCTGGCCCGACGGCTGGTCTACCACGCCGTCCGCGAGAAGGTGTTGCCGAAGCGGCTCGACCCGTCGCTGGTGATGCTCCGCGACCCGAAGCTCAAGCCACTGGGCGAGGCCGGGCTGGCCGAACTGGCGTCCCGCGTCACCGACCGGAACTACCGGGTCTTTGCCGAGCGGGGCGAGCTGCACGTCTTGAACGGCTCGGTCTACCTGCGGGGGACCGACCCGTTCGAGGTGTTCGCCCGGCTGGCCGCGGCCGACCCGAAGCTCGACCCGGCCCACGCCTTCTACCTCGGGTACGAGTTCGCCAAGGCGGTCACGGCCCTGACCCTGGGCAAGGCGTATACCCAGGACCAGGCCCTGCGGTGGGGGTTCCTGACCGTCCCGGAGGTCCCCCACCGGGGCGGGTAAGCCCTACCGCGGCCGCCGGTATAACCGTAACATGCCCGGAACGGCTCGCCCGAGCCGCCCACCCGCCATCCCGAGGAACCCCCCGATGCGCGTGCTCTGCGCGGCCGTGCTGACCGTGTCGCTCGGCCTGGTGTCGGCCAGCGCCGACGACCCGAAGGACCCGCCCAAGGACGCCCCGAAGGGCGACCGGGCGGCCCGGGTGAAGGAACTCCAGGCCAAGTTCCAGGAGGAGCTGGGCGAGCTGGGTAAGAAGTTGCGGGCGGCCAAGACCCCGGCCGAGCAGCAGGGCATCCGGACCGAGGCCAAGGAGTTGGCCACCCTGACCGCCGGGAAGGCGGTGGCCCTGGCCGAGGAGGACCCGAAGGACCCGGCCGCCCTGGACGCGGCCGTCCTGGCCCTCCAGGCCCTCGGCCAGTTCCGGGCCGGCGGGCCGGACGCCGACAAGGCGGTGAAGGTGTTGACCGACCACCACCTCGGCAGCCCGAAGGTGAAGGACGTGGTGTTCATGGCCGGGCAGATGGGGCCGGCCGGGCGGAAGTTCTTGGAGGCGGCGGCCGACAAGGCGGGCGACGTGGGGGTCAAGGGGACGGCCCTGTACCTGCTCGGCGACCTGACGGCCGACGAGGCCGACGAGGCCGCCGGGGACGAGAAGCGGGAGGCCGAGCTGGTCGCCAAGGCGGTCGGGTACTTCGAGCGGGCGGCCAAGGAGGCCCCGGACGTGAGGCTCGGGCGGGACCCCGAGCCGCTGTCCAAGAAGGCGGCCGGCGAGGCGGCCGCCCTGAAGGCGCTGGGGGTCGGCAAGCCGGCCCCGGAGGTCGAGAGCACCGGGCTGGACGAGAAGAAGCACAAGCTGTCGGACTACAAGGGGAAGGTGGTCCTGTTGGACATCTGGGCGACCTGGTGCGGGCCGTGCCGGGCGATGATCCCGCACGAGCGGGAGCTGGTGAAGAAGCTGGACGGCAAGCCGTTCGTCCTGCTCAGCGTCAGCGCCGACGACGACCTGGCGACCCTCAAGTCGTTCCTGGAGAAGGAGTCGATGCCCTGGGCCCACTGGTGGGACGGGCAGGGCGGCCCGGTCGGCAAGGCGTACCGGGTCAAGGCGTTCCCGACCATGTACCTGATCGGGGCCGACGGGAAGGTGCTCAAGAAGTGGGTCGGGTCGCCGGGCAACGCGGTCCTGGACAAGGCCGTCGAGGAGGCCGTCGCCGCGGCCGAGAAGAAGTAGTTCCCCTGCACAGGCCGGGAGGCCCGTGCCACCAAACCGACGAGCTTGGTGGCACGGGCCTCCCGGCCTGTGCGGGCGGTATACTGTCCGCATGGACGCCGGCGGGGCCTTGCAATTCGAGGCGGTGCCGGTCCGGACCCCGGCCGGCGGCCCGCTGGCGGTCGAACTCGTCCCGGCCCCGGACCCGTGGGCCGTGGCCCGTCGGCTGGCCCACCTCCGCCGGAATCTCCTATTCCTCGACTCAGCGGACCGCGACTCCCCCCACGGGCGGTACTCCTACGTCGCGGCCGATCCCGTCCAGTTCGTCGGCGGTCGCATCGATGCGCGACCGGACCTCCTTCGCCTCGCCGCCGTCAGCCCAGCCCCGCCCCCGTCCGACCTGCCGGATGAGCTGCCCCCGTTCCGGGGGGGCGTGGCCGGGCTGTTCGGGTACGGGCTCGGCCGACAGATCGAAGCCATCCCGCCGCCACGGCACGACGAGTTCGGGGTGCCGGACTTGGCAGCCGGCGTCTACGACTGGGTAGTCGGCTTCGACCACCACCTACACCGGGCTTGGGCGGTCTCGACCGGGTGGCCGGCCACGACTCTGGAGGCCGTCCCGGACCGGGCCGCCCGTCGGCTCGCGGACCTCCTCGGCTACTTGACCGGCGGGCCGACCCACCTTCGCCTCCGCCGGCGGCCCGACTTCATCCCACGGGGCTGGACCCCGCACCTCGACCCGATCACCCCGCAGTATCCGCTGCCGGGGTTCCCGGGCGTCACCAGCAACTTCGACCGGGCCGGGTACGAGGCGGCCGTCGCCCGGGCGGTCGAGTACGTCCACGCCGGGGACGTGTTCCAGGTCAACCTGTCCCAGCGGCTGCTCGCCCCGCTCCGCGAACACCCGCTCGACCTGTACGGCCGGCTGCGGCAGCTCAACCCGGCCCCGTTCGCCGGGTACTTCGACCTCGGCGACTTCCAAGTCCTCTCGGCCTCACCGGAACGGTTCTTGCGGGTCCGTGACCGGGGGGTGGACACCCACCCGATCAAGGGGACCCGGCCCCGCGGGCGGACGCCGGAGGAAGACGCCGCCCTCGTCGCCGACCTGCGGTCCAACCCGAAGGACCGGGCCGAGAACGTGATGATCGTCGACCTGCTGCGGAACGACCTCGGCCGGGTCTGCGAATACGGGTCGGTGACGGTCCCGCGGGTGTGCGAGGTCGAGTCGTTCCGGTACGTCCACCACCTCGTCTCGGAGGTCCGCGGCCGGCTCCGGCCCGCCTGCGGCCCGCTCGACCTCCTGAGGGCGGCCTTTCCCGGCGGGTCGGTGACGGGCGCCCCGAAGGTCCGGGCGATGGAGATCATCGCCGAGCTGGAGCCGACCGCCCGGGGGCCGTACTGCGGGGCGCTGGGCTACATCGGGTTCGACGGGTCGATGGACACCAATATCCTGATCCGGACGTTCACCGCCGGCCGGGGGTGGGTGCAGTTCCCGGTCGGCGGCGGGGTCGTGGCCGACTCCGACCCGGCCCGGGAGTACGAGGAGACGCTGCACAAGGCGGCCGGGCTGCTTCGGAGTTTGGAGTTTCGAGTTTAATGTTTCGAGTTGGTCGGCCGCCGGTCCTGCCGTCCCGTGACGAGGTCGTTAACTCGAAACTTTAGACGCGAAACTCGAAAACTGCTGCGATGATCCTGGAAGGCCTGGTCACCACCCGGAACGCCGACGGGTCCCCGCACCTGGCCCCGATGGGGCCGCGGGTCGGGGCCGGGTGGTCCCGGTTCGTCCTCTGGCCGTTCCCCACGTCCGGGACGTACCGCAACCTCGTCGCCCATGGGGAGGGCGTGTTGCACGTCACCGACGACGCCCTGCTCATCGCCCGGGCCGCCATCGGCAAGGCCGACCCGCTGCCGCCGGTCCGGCCGGCCGAGCGGGTGGCCGGGTTCGTCCTGGCCGACTGCTGCCGGTGGTACGAGTTCACGGCCCGATCGGTGGACGCCTCGGGCGAGCGGGTGGAGATCGCCGCCGAGGTGGTCCACGCCGGCCGGGGCCGGGACTTCTGGGGCTTCAACCGGGCCAGGCACGCCGTCCTCGAAGCCGCCATCCTGGCCACCCGCCTGCACCTGCTGCCGCATGACGAGGTGGCGTGCGAGTTCAAGAAACTCCGGGTGATCGTCGGCAAGACCGGCGGCCCGGCCGAGCACGAGGCGATGGGCCTGTTGGACGAGTACCTCGCGGGGGCGGCCCGATGACCCGCGTCACCGCCCCGAGCCGGCTCCACTTCGGCCTGTTCCATGTCCCGGGCGGGGAAGGGGACCCGGCCGCCCGGTCGTTCGGCGGGGTCGGGCTGATGATCGACCGGCCGGGGGTGGTCGTGTCCGCCCGGCCGGCCGGGTCGTGGCAATTCGAGGGGCAACTGGCCAGCCGGGCCCAGGTGTTCGCCCACCGGCTCATGGCCGGTGCCGACCACCCGCCCCGGCCGCTGTCGGTGCTGGTCGAGCGGTGCCCGGAGGAGCACACCGGCCTCGGGGTCGGCACGCAGTTGGGCCTGGCCGTCGGGAAGGCGGTGGCGGTCGAGACCGGCGGCCCGGACCCGACGGCGGCCGAGATCGCCGGCCGGGTCGGGCGGGGCGAACGGTCGGCGGTGGGGGTCCACGGGTTCGACCGCGGCGGGCTCGTGGTCGAGCCGGGAAAGCTGCCCGGCGAGGCGGTGTCGCCGCTGGTGATGCGGGTCGGCCTGCCGGACGAGTGGCGGGTCGCCGTCCTCGTCCCGACCGGGGCGGAGCGGTGGCACGGCAGTCGGGAGCAGCGGGCGTTCGCGGCGGCGGAACGGTTGCCCCGGCCGGATGGGCTGACGGACGCCTTGTGCCGGATTGCCCTGTTGGGGATGCTCCCGGCGGCGGTGGCCGGCGACTTGGCGGCATTCGGGGAGGCGGTCCACGAGTTCAACCGCCGGGCCGGGGAGCCGTTCGCGGCCGAGCAGGGCGGGGCCTACGCCGGGCCGGAGGTGGCGGGGTTGGTGGAAGCCGTCCGGGTGCTCGGGGTGAAGGGGGTGGGTCAAAGCTCGTGGGGGCCGGCGGTGTTCGCGGTGGTCGGGTCGGCCGACGAGGCGGCGTGGCTGGTCGGCAAGCTCCGGCCGCTGGCCCGGGGGTGGGTGGCCCGCCCGTCCGACGGCCACCGGGTCGAGCGGGATTGAGCGTCCCGCGTCGGTCCGTTACCATCCAGCCATGAAGCCGCGGGTGTACATCGAGACGACCGTCCCGAGCTACCTGACGGCCCGGCCGAGCCGACAACTCGTCCGTGCCGCTCAACAGCAACTGACCCGCGACTGGTGGGCCGAGCAGCGCCCGAACTTTGAACTGGTCACCTCCCAGTTAACGTGGGACGAGTGCGGCCGCGGCGACCCGACGGCAGCGGCCGATCGGCTCGCCGTCCTCGCCGGCATCCCCCAACTGCTTATGACCGGCACGGTCGATGCTCTGATCCGAGACCTGATCGCCGGGATGCAGTTACCCAACAAGGCGATCGACGACGCCACCCACGTCGCCGTCGCCGCGGTCCACACCGTCGATTACCTGCTCACCTGGAACTGCACGCACCTGGCGAACCCGGTACTGGCCCGGCGGGTCGATGCCGTGTGCCGGGTGCATGGGTACCGGACGCCACTCATCCGCACCCCGGGCGACTTCCCACTGACGGGTAACGACCATGAACGAGGTTGACATCCTGGCCGAGATCCGGGCCTGCCGTGACGCCCGGGCCGCGGCGTTCAACTACGACATCGCGGCCATGGTCCGCGACCTCCAGTCGCGGGAGAAGCTGAGCGGCCGTGTGCTCCTCCAACCGCCGCCGAAGCCGGGACTCGACCCGGCCCCGGACCTGGACGCCCTTGCTGCCGAAATCCTGCCGCCCCCGGCCAAGGCCGGGTAGCGGTTACGCCAGCCAGCCGTTCGCGGCGAACCAGCCGGCCATGTCCTGCGTCAGGGTGCCCGCGTTGTCCATCCGCGGGACCTTGTGCTGCCCGCCGTACTTCCCCCGGGCCTTCATCCACCCGGCGAACCCGCCCGGCTTCACCACCCGGACTTCCGGGACGAGCATCGTCAGGTCGCCGACCCGGTGGGCCGCGTAGTCCTCGTTCAGCCGGTTTAGCTCGGCGTCCAGCTCCGCCGCGAACCGCGTCGGGTCCGGGGCCGGCCCGGCGAACTCGACCAAGTACAGATGCCGGCCCGGCTTCCGCGGCTCCCCGGGAAAGACCGGCCCGACGTGGAAGTCGATCGCGTGGACCCCGCAAACGCCGTCGGCGTGGGCCACCGCCTTCTCCACCTCCTCCTGGATCAGGTGCTCGCCGAACGCCGACAGGAAGTACTTGGTCCGGCCGGTGAACCGGATCAACGGCGGGTCCCGCTTCTCGAACGCGACGGTGTCGCCGACCAGGTACGCCCAAACCCCGGCACACGAGGTAATGACCACCGCGTACTGCTGGCCGACCTCCACGTCCGCCAGGGTATGCCGGGTCGGCCGGTCCTTCCCGAGTTCGTCCACCGGGACGAACTCGAAGAACACGTCATGATCCGGGACTATCCGGAGGAGGTTGTACCGCGGGTCCTCGGTGGCGATGAACCCCTCCGAGCACGGGTAGACCTCGCAGAACCCGACCGCGTCGCTGCCGATCTCCCGGCGGAACAGCTCCCGGTACGGGTCGAACTTCGTCCCCCCGTGGATCACCAGCCGCAGGCCCGGCCACACCTCGGCCACCGTCGACTTGCCGGTCACCTGCTTGAGCCGGTCGAACAGCACCAGCATCCAGGCCGGGATGCCGCTGAGGGCGGTGATCGGCTCCCGGGCCGACAGCTCGGCGAACCGCCGGACCTTCTCCTCCCAGTCGGTCAAGAGGGTCAGCTCGGCCGGCGGGAAGACGTACGGCCGGAGGAAGGCGTACACCTCCTTGGCCGCGATCCCGCTCAGGTCGCCGGCCAGGCTGCCGTCGTCCTGCTTGCGGAGGTCGGTGCTGCCGCCGAGGAAGAAGAACTTGCCGGTGAAGAGCTTCGCGGCCGGGTTCGCGTGGCGGAACAGGGCGGTGGTGGTGAACGCCGCCTTCCGGTTCGACGCCACCATCTCCCGGGTGACCGGGATGTACTTGGTCGTCCCGCTGGTGGTGCCGGACGACAGGGCGTAGTACGGCACCTTCCCGGGCCAGGTCAGGTCGTCCAGCCGGGGGTAGGCGTCCTTCCAGTAGGTCGTCCAGAAGTATTCGTAGTCCCGGACCGGGACGCGGACCTGGAAGTCGGCCACGGACGTGACGCGGGCGAAGTCATGGTCCCGGCCGAACCGGGTATCACGGGCCGTCCGGACGAGCTTAAGCAGGGTGTCGTGCTGGACCCGGCCGGCGTCCATCCGGTCGAGGGCGGCGGTCCGGGCGTGGGCGTACCGGACGGCCACGGCGTCGGCCGCCCGGCGGACCAGCTTGCTCCCGGCGACCGGGGCGAGGAACGAGGTCGAGGGCATAGGATTGATCCGCAATTAACCACAGAGTCACAGAGGACGCCGAGCGGAGCCGAGCCGAGGATCAGAGTGTTCCTCTCTGAACTGGCTCGGTCTGCTCCGTGGCCTCTATGACTCTGTGGTTAACTCTGGCTTTAACCCCGGTAGCCGCGGCAGACGTACACCCCGCCGGGCGGCAGGTTCCGGGCCACGAACCGGAACCGCACGTCCTGGAAATACCGGGCGTACAGCCGGTAGTAGATGAGCGGCATGACGGTCAGTTGGCGGAACGTCCCGGCCGGGCTCAGCACCCGGGCCGAGGTGGCCAGCACCCCGTCCCGCAGGTCGGCCGGGAACGACGGCAGGGGCAGCCCGGACAGGACGTGGTCGGCCTGCGGGATGCCCCGGTCGGCCAGCAGCCGGTCGAACTGGCAGGCGTCCCCGACGACCACGTCCACCTGCGGGAACTTGGCCTTCAGCCGGCCGCCCATCTCCGGGTCGATCTCGACGACGAGGAGCTTGGTGTGCGGCCGGGCCCGGGCGACCAGTTCCGCCGTGATCGGCCCGGTCCCGGCCCCGAGTTCGACGATGCACCGGGCCGAATCCCAGTCGATCCCGTCGAGCATCTTGCGGGCCATCGCCCGGCTGCTCGGGGCGAACGAGGCGACCGACCGGCCCCGGGTCAGGAACTTCTTGGCCATCAGCCACCGGTCCCGCCCCTGGCTGGTCGGGGCGGGGTGGCGAGCGGTGTGGGGGTCGGCCGGCGCGGGGTGCGGCATCAGGGTGGCTCGGGGGTGGGGCCGACGGGGCGAGGGTGAAGGTCGATAAAACACTAAACACTAAACACGGAACACTTCTTCAGGACGCGCGGGGTCGGGGGGGCTTGGCGAGCAGCAGCTGCGCCCAGGACGGGCGGGCGGTCGGCTTGGCCGCGCTCAGGAAGTGTACGACCAGCCGGTTCACCTTCCAGGCCTTCTCGATCTGCGGGGCGTGCCCGCACCGGGGGATGGACAGGAACATCCCGTTGGGCAGCTCCCGGGCCGCCTCCCGGGCCGTCCGCGGGTCGCACACCTTGTCGTTCGCCCCGGAGACCACCAGGGTCGGGCACCGCAGGTCCTTCATCTTCTCCCGGACGGTGTAGTCCAGGGTGCCGCGGACGGTCTTGACGAACCCGAGCTTCCACCGCCGGCTGTTGAACCGCCC
>JAIEQN010000246.1 GCA_019747685.1 Gemmataceae bacterium | reverse complement strand
GCGGCTCCTGGCCGAGGGCGGCGGCCGAGAGCTGGACGGCCTCGGCCAGGGCGTCCCGGGCGGCCTGGTCGGTTTCGAGACGGGCCTCGAACGCGGCGGCGGCCGCCGGCGATAGCCGCCCGGCGGCGTACCGCAGGGCGAGGGCCTCGAGGGCCAGCGGGTCGGCGGTCGGCTCAGGCATACCCGGCCTCCCACAGCTTGCGGAGGTTCCGCAACCCATCGTCCATCCGCCCGAGGGCGGTGTTGAGCGGGCAGCCGGCGGCCGCCGCGATCTCCCGGAACGACCTGCCCTCGAACACCCGGGCGGTGACCACCGCCCGCTGGACGGCCGGCAGCCGGTCGAGCAGCTCGCGGACCCGGCGGGCGTCGTCGGCGGCCCCGGCCGGGTCGCCGGCGGCCCCGTCCACGAGCCCGAGGAGGGCGTCCCCGGCGGCCTGGGCCGGCAGCCGCTTCTCCTTCCGCTTCAGCAAGACCGCCTGCTGGTGGGCGACGGTGAACAGCCAGCCGCGGAACATGTCCGGGTTAACCCCGTCGGCGTGCCGGAGGGCCTGGACGAAGGTTTCCTGCAGGGCGTCCTCGGCCCGGTGGTGGTCCCGCAGGACCCCGAACAGGAACCGGAAGACCGGCCCCTCGTACCGGGCGAACAGCCCGTCCAGGGCGGCCTCGTCCCCGGCCCGGAACCGGGCCAGCAGGTCGGCGTCGGTCGGCTCGGCCATCGTCGTCCCCCGGCCGGTCAGTCGTCGTCCTCGTCGTCCTCGTCTTCTTCCTCGTCCTCGTCCCCGCCTTCCTCGTCGTCGTCCAGCGCCCCCTGGACCTCTTCGAACCCGGCCTTCACCTTCGGGTTCTGGAGCATGATGACGGCGTACAGGCCGACCAGGAGGGGGACGATGCCCATCACCGCCCCGACGGTGGCCCACAGGTACGACCCCAGCTCCTGCATCCGGCTGGCCCCGAAGCAGACCATCGCCCCCCACCCGAACACCAACAGCCCGAGCAACATGTAGACGATCGCCTCCTCGATCTCCTCGTCCCCGGGGGAGGCGTCGTTGAACACCAGCGGCCACACCCCGACCACGAACAGGACGACCCCGCCGATCCCGGTCAAGAGCCCCTCGAAGGTGAGCAGGTTGGCCGGCATCACCAACAGGGCGATGGCCGGGCCGCGGGCGCTCCGCCGGTGCTTCGTCTCCAGCGACCCGAACTTCGGCTTGTTCCGCTCCGCCCGCTCCTGCTCCTCCTTCGACTCCTGGACGACCCCGTACCCCTTCTTGACCGAGTCCGGGTCGTCCTCGTCGTCGGCGAACCGGGACGGCCGGGCCGGCGGCGGCTTGTCGGGCTTGGCCGGGGCCGGCTCGGCCCCCTTCCCCGGCTTGGCCGGCTTGCCCCCGGGCTTGACCGGGTCGTCCCGGAAGGTGAACGTCTCCTTCGGGGGGGCGGCCTTGCCGCCGGTCGGCTCGGCCCGGACCGGGGTGAACGAGTCCCCGCACTTCGGGCACTTCACCCGCTTGCCGGCCGGGACCGGGGTGGGGGTAGTCAGCGAGGCCCGGCAGTCGGGGTTCGGGCAGGTGTAGGACACGGCCATCGGCGGCTCCCGCGGGCGGGTCTGCCCGGATGCCTGCATCGTACCCGACGCCCGGCGCATCCGCCAGACGCCACCGCCGTGAAACACTCGCACGGGCCGGGAGGCCCGTGCCACCGAACCGTCCGGTGGCACGGGCCTCCCGGCCCGTGCGCCGTTCACCCCGGCTTCTGCCAGACGCTCAGTACGGTCGGCTGGCCGAGCAGCCGGACCTTCAGCAGCCGGGTCGGCGACCAGCGGAAGTACTTGAGCGGCCCGGCCAGGGCGTCCTGCTCCATCGCCAGCAAGACCGCCCGGCCACCGGGCTTGAGGACCCGGTCCCACTCGGCCGCGGCCGCCTCGTACAGCGGGCCGATCTCCTCCGGCGAGGCGAGCTGCTTGCCGAACGGCGGGTTGCAGACGATCCGGTCGACCGACCACGACTCGAGGGGCAACTCGGTCGAGTCCCACCGGGCGACGGACACCGACCCGAGCTTCTCCAGGTTCTGCTTGGCCACGAAGACGGCGTTCGGGTCGAGGTCGCCGCCGAGGATGGTGACGGGGTCGCCCCGCCGGGTCTCCGCCACGGCGGCGGCCTCGGCCGGGATCGTCCCGGCCCCGCACATGGGGTCGAGGACGGTCATCCCCGGGCCGATCCCGGCCAGCCGGACCATCGCCGCGGCCACCGTCGGCCGCAGCGACGCCGCGACGTGTTCGGACTTGTACGTCCGGTGCCGCATGGTCCGGTCACTCAGCCGCACCCCGCAGACGGCCGTGTTGCTCTTGATGGTCAGCCAGACTTCGAGCCAGGCGTTCTCGTTCGAGAACTGCCAGCCCGGCTTGATGACGCCGCTCATCCCGTCGATGAACGCCTGCCGGGCGTCGGCCCGGCGGTAGCCGTGCTCGCCCTGCATCTGGCAGATCAGGTTGAACGTCGGCCGGCCCTTCGTCTTCGGGCGGATTTTGTGGTGCAGCCTGAACAGCCGGTCCCAGTCCGGCTTCTTGGCCGTCCACGAGCGGATGGTGGCCAGGTCGTCGGCCTTGTAGGTCAGGCTGTCCGACCCCCAGCCGAGGAGGAAGATGTCCTCGGTCGTCCGGGGCGTGAGGACGGCCGGGGTGAGGGCGTCGAGGCGGAAGACGACCAGCCCGCGGGCGGTCTTCTTGACCTCCCCGCCGAGGTCCCGGGTGATCTCGTCGGCGGCGACGGGTTCGATGCCGCCGTGGGTCATGGCGTACAGCGGCGGGGGCGGGGCGGTGTCGGGCTCGGGGCGGCCTTTGCGTGACATCGGCGGCTCGTGCGGGGCGGACGTTCGGGTTATGATACACTAGACCCGACCCGCCGCGGGAGGATCGCCATGACCGAGAACGTGCCAGCCGCCACGCCCCCCATCCCCGACCAGGACGCGCTGGACGCCGAGCTGAAGGAGCTGGAGGCCCAGCACCCCGAGCCCGACATCCGGGCCGTGCTCCGGGACCGCGAGTGGTTCTACGACGCGGCGGCCCGGGGTGAACTGGACCACCTGTACGGCAAGGTGGTCGCGGTTTACGATGGCCGGGTCGCGGCCGTCGGGGACCACGAGGACGTGATGCGGGTCCGGTTGTGCCGGGAGCACCGGCAACACCCGGCCCGGTTCTACCTCGTCTACCACGGCAACGTGATGACCGACTTCGCCTGACCGGGACCGGCCATGCCGAGAGTTCGCCTGACCACATACACGGTCGGGTCGCCGCTCCAGGTGGTCCTGCCGGCCGGCGGGTCGTTGCTGTTACCCCAACTCCAATTCCGGTGCCCGGTCCGCCTCCCTGGGTCCTCCACCACCCGGGACGCAGTCATCGACACCGGGTCGCCGTACACATGGATCCCGCGGGACATTTGGCGGCCGCTCCGGGCCGGTATCGACTTCGACTGGCTGCCGTTCGCGGCCGGGCGGCGGCCACCGGTCAGCAAGATGGCCGGGTGGTCGTCCGGGTTCCGCATGGCCCGGTTCCTGGGCCCGGTGGAGTTACTCGACGGTGCAACGACCCTCTCGCGAGTCGGGGTCATCGCCCAGATGTTCGACGGCAACCCACCCATCCCGATCGGGAGTAAGCGGCCGATGCACATGGTCATCGGCCTCTGGGGTGGGTTACTCGACGACACCAAGATCGCCATCACCCGGAAGCCGCAGACCGGTTCGGTCGACGGCGTGCTGGAGTTCTGACCGACCGGGTCACTTCCCGGCGATGCAGTACAGGTGCGTCTTGGTGCGGAGGAACAGGGCGTCGCCGGCCACCGCCGGGGAGGCCATGCACCCGGCGGCCAGCTCGTTCGTCGCCACCGGCTCGAACTCCGTCGCCGCCCGCACCACCGCCGTCTTGCCCGACTGACTCGGGAAGTACAAGTACCCGCCGACCGCCACCGGCGAGGCGGTGTACTCGCCCGGCAGCCGCTCCGACCAGTACACCTTCCCCGTCTTCGCGTCCAGGCACGAGGCGATGCCGTCGTCGCTGACCATGAACAGGAGGTCGCCCAGTAGCAACAGCGACGGCCGGGTCGGGACGATTCGCTCCTTCTGCCAGGCGACCGCGTCGCGCGACACCGCCCCGGACACGCCCTCCTTCACCGCCAGCAGTTGCCGGGTGTGGCCGCTGGTCAGGTACACCAGCCCGTGCCCGGCGACCGGCCGGGCCGACCCGTTCATCCCGCCGTGGGTCAGCCGCCACCGCTCGGCCCCGGTCGCCGGGTCGTAGGCGACCGTCTGCTCGGCCGACGGGCAGACCAGCACCGGCTTGCCGCCCACGTCCAGCACCCGGCCGGTGGCGTAGGCCTTCTTGAAATCGCCGTCGTCGGTCTTGTAAGGGATGGCCCGGTCCTGCCGCCAGACGGTCTGGCCGGTCCGCTTGTCGAGGGCCACGACGTACTGCACGTCGAAGCCGTCGAAGATCAGGATGAGCAGGTCCCCCCAGAGGATCGGCGACGACCCCGGGCCGCGGTGGTGGTCGCACCGGAGGTCCCGCCGCTCCCACACCGGCTTGCCGGTGGCGGTGTCGAGGCACCACGTCCCGTGTGCCCCGAAGTGGGCGTACACCCGGCCGTCCTCGATGACCGGCGTGGGCGAGGCGTAGCTGTTGAAGTCGTGGGCGAAGGCCGGGTCCGGCTCCTCCGCCAGCTTGATGTCGTGGACCACCTTCCCGGTGTTTCGGTCGACGCACACTGCGAAGAACGTCACCTTCACCACGTCCGTCGACAGCCCCTTGCCCGGGACCGGCTTCAACTTCCCCGAGTGGACCTCGTCGGCCGTCGTCACCCACACCTGATTGCCCCAGACCACCGGCGACGACCACCCCTTGCCGTGGATGGCCGTCTTCCAGCGGACGTTCTTCGCCTCCGACCACTCGGTCGGGACCTTCGCGTCCGAAACGGCATCCCCGTGGCCGCGGAAGGCCGGCCAGTTGTCAGCCGCGAGGAGGGGCGTAACGACGGCGAGCGCGAGGAGGGCCAGGCAGCGGGACATGGCAGCTTCCGGCGGACGGGGGCGGCGGGCCGAACGGGTTCAGGCTACCCGGTCGGGCGCCTGCGGGCAACGACCGCCCGCCCTGGCTTCAGTGAGTTTGAGTTGGCTCGAAAAAATTCTGTTTGGCCGATTTTGCCTCTTGACGGCCGGCCGCGATCGGCTAGTGTGAGGTCGGAAACTCGTGCATCCTTACCCGTTATCAGGGTGGATGCGATGACACGTCAGAGCGCGAAATCGGCAGTGATGTTGGCCGTCGTTGCGGCGGCCATCGGCATGGTCGTCATAAGTCGGGCGAACCATGCGTCCACCCGCACTAACATTCAGGCGATTAACTGGGTCGTGATTGCTGGTTTGGCGGTCGATCCCAGCACGCTGGAAGTCGGCGACGTTTGGGAAGGCGGTGACCGCGTCGTCGCCTTACCCGTTCGCAACACAACCGCTAACGCGGTCAACATCACGGACTTTCTGACGGGCTGCTCCTGCGCCCGCGTCGAGCCGCGAAACCTGGTCATTCCGCCTTACGCCACCCGCACCGTCCAGGCGACCCTTGACGCCCGGCCGCAACACCCGTCCGAGGTCGGAGCGGCCGACCGCCCGTTCGAGAAGCAGATCCAGCCCGTGATCGACTCGACCCCGGCTGGCAAGTCGTGGGTCGTCCGGGGCACCTTCCGCGCCCCCATCTGGTCGGGCGTTCCGGCGGTCCTGTTCGGCGAATCGAACCGCGCCGGGCAGCCGCCGGTCGCCCGGACGGTCCCGGTCGGTTCGCGTGTGCTCGGCACCCCACGGGTATTCGTGTCGCCGGCGGTCGCCACGGCCGAACTCCGTCCGCACGACGCGGCCGATCGCTGGCGGTTGGTCGTCACCCCACGGACCGACCGGCCCGCCGGGCCGTTCCGGGGCACGATTACGATCGAAGTCGTGCCTGCCGATGACACGTCGACCCCGGCGAAACTGGAACTACCGCTCGATGGCATCTTGCGGGAGGGCGAGGAATGAGTTACACCGCCCGCATGACGCTCGCCGGCCTCGTGATCGTCTGCGCGCTGGCCGGTGTGTCGGCCCAGCAACCACCGGCCGGCCAAGCGCAACTGGCCGAGGTGTTGGCCGCGCTGAAGGAGAAGCGCCGCGCCCCCGGGAACGAGACGTACACGTTCTCGATCGAGGTTGTGAACCAACTCGGGGACGGTAAGTCACGAAAGTCCCGCATCGCGGAGGATTTTCAAATCGATTGGCCCACCGGTAAGTTCCGCGAGGAGGGACTGTCGACATACATGTACCCGAACGAAGGGCTCCAAGTCTTCGACGGGAAGCGCGTGCTGTCTAAGCTCCGGAACGTGACCGACGACGGAAAGGCGACCAGCGACTGGAAGTACGGTATCATCACCGGCGACCATCGGAACAATGTGTACGTGGCGCTCTTCTGGCCGATCTTCTTCAACCGTGGGGTGATTAAGTCGGCAGGCTCACAAGGCTTTTACCCCGGACACCTAACGTTCGATGCGCCGGAGGATGCGTTCTTCCTCCACCGCCATCTGGTGCTGGACGGGTCCAAGTGTGCAGTGCTGCGGAGCTTCCCCGAGGGGAGTGTTGACCCCGTCTATTACGAAACCGTTGTCGATCCCGGTAAGGGGTATGGCGTCCGTGCGTTTTCCATGTACGTCAACAACGTTCGGACCTTACAGATCGACATCCCGCTCAAGCTGTGGCCCGATGGTTGGGCACCGGCGGGTTGGACGTTGACCCGCACTAGCAACGGCCGCGTACACGAATCCGCCAAAGCGACTGTCACGCAGTACGCGAAGGATGTCCCGGTCGGATCCGACAACGATTACGCGGTAACGCCGCCGGACGGAGCGAAGGTCGGCCGGAGTGATTATTCCGCGCCAGGTGCGACGAGCGACTTCACCCGCACGGAGTATCAGTACGAGGTACGCGATGGCCGACTCGTCCAGACCGGCGGGCCGGCGGAGGGGTTTTGGGCCGGTCGCAGACTGCTGTGGTACGGTCTCGGTGCGTTAACCCTCGTGTTGATCGGTATGCTCTTAGTCCGGAGGTTCCGCCGGCCGCTCCAGAACCCGCGGCCGGAACCGCCGCACATGCAATAGGGTGTGTGTGCGGCATTTCTCGGCTCCGTCCAAAGGAGGTGCCTCATGACCCGCCTCGTGACGGCCGTACTGCTGTTCTGCGGCTGCGTCGTCTGCTGCCTGAACACCGCCGTCGGGATCGATCCGTGCGAGTCGTGTCCGTGTAAAGTCGTTAAGTTCTGGCGGGAGGATGACGGCGGGCCGAAGACGCGCGGGCTCCGGGGTGTAGACCCGATGAACAGCAAGTTGACCATCCCGGTCGAGCAAGCCTTAGTCCCGGTGGATGGCGAGAACCCGGTGTACGCCCTCAAGTGCGGCAATGCCCCCCGGAAGGAGACCGGTAACAAGTACAACGTGTACCAATACGCCTACCCGGGTACCGCCACGTGCGAGATACCGGCCACGCCCGGTAAGGGGTGGCGGGTCGAGGTGACCCTACCCGAGAACCAGTGGAGCGACTTCAGCTTCTATCTCAACGATCAGAAACAATATACCTGCTCGGCGGCCCCCAAGGAGTGAATCGGGACACCCTTCCGTATTATCCCGTAGCTCTGCGTGAACACTATGGCCTGGAACCAGAGGTCGGCGTTCTCGCTGGTCGAACTGCTGACCGCCATCGCGATCCTCGCGGTGCTGGTCGGGCTGACCTTGGCCGGTGTGCAGCGGGCCCGGAACTCGGCCGCCCGGGCCCGCTGCCTGAACAACCTCCGCCAGCTCGGCTTGGCTCTCCACCAGTACGACGCCGCCCACCGCATCCTCCCGGAGGGGTGGACGAACGACACCAAGACGAAGAAGTTTCCGTACCTCGGCTGGCCGGCCCGGCTGCTCCCGTACCTCGAACAGCAGCCCCTCTGGGACGAAGTCGTCCGGGCCTACGACGCCGACCCGGATCCTTACTCGCCCAGCTTCCCGTCCCACGCCCCCATCCGGGCCACCCCGGTCCCGGCCTTCACCTGCCCGCTCGACCCCCGCGGCCCGACCGGGGTGCCCGTGGGGTCGACCCAGACGGTCGCCTTCCTCAGCTACCTCGGCAACCTCGGCACGAGTTGCCGCAAGACCGACGGCGTCCTGTACGCCAACTCGGCCGTCCGCCTCACCGATGTCGCCGACGGGACGAGCCAAACCTTGTTGCTGGGCGAGCGGCCGCCGTCGGCCGACCGCCTGTACGGGTGGTGGTATCGGGGCGTCGGCCAGAACATGGACGGGTCCGTTGAAGTCGTCCTCGGCACCCGGGAGGTGGTTTTCACCTCGCTCGGGTCGCCATGCCCGCCCGGGCCGCACCACTTCGGCCCGGGCGATCTGAACCGGGGTTGCGACGAGTACCACTTCTGGTCGTTCCACCCCGGCGGGGCCCACTTCGCCTTCTGCGACGGGTCCGTCCGGTTCCTCGCGTACTCGGCCGACCCCGTCATGCCCGCCCTCGCCACCCGGGCCGGGCACGAGGCCGTGCCCCTCCCCGACTGATCGCCCTTGCCTTCCACCCGGCCGTCTCGATATAGTTAGGACCTTCGGCACGCACGTTGCCGGCCGGCCCTCGCGCGCTCTGCCGACGCGCGGCAAGACCCGGCCACCGATTCCGCGGGGTATTCCGTGACCGAGCAACTGATCGACCTCCGCGCGCTGTTGGTCGAGCGCGAGGACTTCGAGGGCGGGATGGTGTCCAAGCTCCGGGAGGGGCTGGCCCAGGGCGGCACCCAGGTCCGCAACCTGCGGGAGAACCTGGACATCCTCGCCAAGCGGCTGGCGGCCGCCGCCCCGCCCCAGCAAAAGAAGCTGCACCTGAAGCTCGGCATCGCCCACTTCTTCCTCGGCCACATGGCCGCCGCCGCCGAGCACCTGAGGCAGTCCGAGGGGCCGCTGGCCGCCTTCTACCTCGGCCAGGCCCACGTCAACCGGCACGAGTACCCCGAAGCCCTGGCCGCGTTCGAGAAGGCCGAGAAGTCCGGGTACTCCGGCCAGCAGGTCCAGCTCCAGCGGGCCGGGGTGCTGCGGCTCCAGGGGCAGGTCGGGGAGGCCAAGGCGATCCTGGCCAAGCTGAAGGACGCGGCCGCCCACAACGCCGAGTACTACTACCAGGACGGCGGGGCGGCCGAGGCCGAGGGGGACGTGGCCCGGGCCGCCCGGGGCTACGAGCGGGCCGTCGAGTTGGAGCCGCGGCACGCCCCGGCCCTGTTCCGGCTCGGGTTCCTGAACGACCTCCAGGGCAACGACCACGAGGCCATTACCTACTACGAGCGGTGCCTGAAGTACCCGCCGATCGGCAAGGGGGTGCTGTACAACCTGGGGGTCCTGTACGAGGACAACGACCTGTACGACAAGGCGGCCGACTGCTACCGGCGGCTGGCCAAGGCCGACCCGACCGACGAGCGGGCCAAGCTGTTCGTCAAGGACGCCGAGGCCTCCCTGTCGATGTACTACAGCCCCGAGGACGAGCAGGTCTCGCTCCAGTTCCGGCAGGTGATGGAGGTCCCGATCACCGACTTCGAGCTGTCGGTCCGCAGCCGCAACTGCCTGAAGCGGATGAACATCCGGACGCTCGGCGACCTGACCCGGGTGACCGAGCCGCAGCTCCTGGCGAGCAAGAACTTCGGCGAGACCTCGCTGGACGAGATCAAGGTCATCATGACCCAGAAGGGGCTGCGGATCGGCCAGTCGCTGGAGCAGGGGCAGCAGTACGAGAGCATGCGATACCGGCCGCAGCAGAACCTCAGCCCGGAGGAGCAGGCGGTCCTGAACAAGCCGGTGAGCGACTTGAACCTGTCGGTCCGGGCCCGCAAGTGCATGAACCGGCTGAACCTGACCACCCTGGGCGACCTCTGCCAGCGGACCGCCGACGAGCTGCTGGAGGCCAAGAACTTCGGGATGACCTCGCTCACCGAGGTCCGGGAGAAGCTGGCCCAGTACAACCTCAAGCTCCGCGGGGACTGAGCGTCGACTTAACCACAAAGGCACGGAGTTCACACAAAGGACCACCGAGAGAACAAGACGGAAGATGTTTTCTTCGTGGCCCTTCGTGTGAACTTCGTGCCTTTGTGGTGAGCCGCTTCATGGCTATCTCCTTTCAGCTTCAGCACCGCGACGGGGCGGCCCGGGCGGGCGTCCTGACCACCCCCCACGGACCGGTCGAGACGCCGGTGTTCATGCCGGTCGGCACCCAGGCCACCGTCAAGGGCCTGACCCCGGCCATGCTCCGGGACATCGGCACCCGAATCATCCTCGGAAATACGTACCACCTCGCCCTGCGGCCCGGCGATGGGCTGATCGCCGAACAGGGCGGCCTGCACCGGTTCATGGGCTGGGACCGGCCGATCCTGACCGACTCCGGCGGGTTCCAGGTGTTCAGCCTGGCGTCCCAGGCCAAGATCACCGACCGCGGGGCCACCTTCCGCAGCCACATCGACGGCTCGCCGCTCGAACTCACCCCCGAGCGGGTGGTCGAGATTCAGCAGAACCTCGGGTCCGACATCGCGATGGTGCTGGACGAGTGCCCGCCCGGGAACGCCGGGCCGGAGGTCGTCCGGGCCGCCGTCCGGCGGTCGATCGTCTGGGCCGACCGCTGCCGGAAGCACCACACCCGCGGCGATCAGGCCCTCTTCGCCATCGTCCAGGGCGGGACGGACCTCGCCCTCCGGGCCGAGTGCGCCCGCGAGCTGGTGGCGATGGACTTCCCCGGCTACGCCCTCGGCGGGTTCAGCGTCGGCGAAAGCCCCGACGCCATGCACGCCGCCCTGCCCGGCTGCGCTGCCCTACTGCCCGATGAAAAGCCCCGCTACCTGATGGGCGTCGGCCGGCCGGAGGACCTGCTCGCCGGGGTCGCTGCGGGCATCGACCTGTTCGACTGCGTGATGCCGACCCGCAACGGCCGCAACGCCCTGGCGTTCACCGCCGACGGGCCGATCCGGCTCCGCAACGCCAAGCACCGGCGAGATTCCGCCCCGGTCGAGTCCGGTTGTCCCTGTTACTGCTGCGCGACGTTCGGCCGGGCGTACCTGCACCACCTGTTCGCCGCCGACGAGATGCTCGGGCCGACGCTCGTGAGCCTGCACAACCTGAGCTTCTACCTGCGGCTGATGGCCGACAGCCGGCGGGCGGTCGCGGACGGCCGGTTCGCCGCCTTCCGGGCCGGCTGCCTTGCCCGGTGGCGGGCGGGTACTTAGGATGATCGTTCCGCCTCCGCCGGCCACCCCGACGCCTCCGAAAGGGACCGATGCTCGACGCGTTGTTCGCCCAGCCCGCCCCGGGCGAGGGCGGCGGGCTGATGAACAACCCGCTGTTCCCGATGTTCGTCCTCGGGCTCTTCCTCCTGTTCATGATGGTGGTCGTTTGGCCGGCCGGCCGGCGGGCCCGCAAGGAGGAGGAGAAGATGCGGTCCGGGCTGCGGCCGGGGACCAAGGTCCTGACCACCGGCGGGGTCGTCGGCACCGTGGTCACCGCCAAGGACGGCGACGAGGAGATCGTCGTCCGGTCGGAGGACGCCCGGCTGCGGATCGTCCGGTCGGCCGTCCTCAAGGTCGTCGGCGAAGAGGCCAAGGCGGGCAAGTAGCCCTTGGTGGCACGGGCCCCAGGCCTGTGCTGCACCCCGAGCACGGGCCTCCCGACCTGTGCCACCAAGTCAGAACTCCCGGTAGCGGACGCCATGCACCGTAACTTCCTCCGCGGGCTGCTGATCTGCCTGATCCCGTGCCTGGCCGCCGGGTACTTCGCCGCCCGGCTCGACCGGTACAAGCTCGGCATCGACCTCGCCGGCGGGACCATCCTGGTCTACGAGATCAACGTCGAGCGGACCCGCCAGTTGAACGAGGCCCGGCAGGGCCAGGACGACCCGGCCGCCGCCCGCCGCGACCCGGCCGCCGCCGGGACCGGCCTGTCGTCCGACGACATGGCCAAGCTGGCCGCCCAGATCAAGCGGCGGATCGACCCGGCCGACCTGAAGAACGTCACCGTCCGCCCGCTCGGCACCACCCGGGTCGAGATCATTCTGCCGACCGGCGGGTCCGGCGGGAGCCGGTCGAACCTGACCGCCGAGGAGATCGAGGAGGTCAAGCGGCTGGTGTCCCAGATGGGGGTGCTGGAGTTCCGCATCCTGGCCGACCAGGCGGACGACGAGGCCGGCATCCGGGCCGCCCGGGACCTGCTCAACGGGGCCCCGGCCGACGAGCTGAAGGCCCGGGCCGAGCAGGGCCTGCCCCCGCCGGCCCCGGCCGAGCAGTTCGAGGTCAAGGCCGAGAGCGAGAAGGCGGCCAAGGTCCGGTACGCCTGGGTCGAGCTGGGGGCCGAGGAGCGGGAGGCCCTGCGGCTGACCAACGCCTCGGCCGACAGCTCGCCGCTGTGGCAGCAGGCGGCCCTGGCCCGGGCCCCGGGGTCGGCCGACCGCACCTTCACCTACACCTTCGCCAACGAGGGGAAGCAGGCCGTCTGCCTGTTCACCAGCCGGGAGGTGGCCAGCACCGCCCAGCTGGCCAAGGAGGCGGCCGACCTGGAGCGGCTGCGGCAGGAGGGGCGGGAGGCCGACTTCAAGCCGAAGAAGGTCGAGTACTTCGTCCTCACCCGGGTCTCCCCGGTCGACACCGTCCGGGTCGAGGGGGACGTCTCCCTGTCGGCCCACGCCGACACCGACCCGAAGTCGTTCAACCCGAACGTGGTGTTCACCTTCAACGGGGCCGGGGCCCAGGCGTTCGGCCGGATGACCGAGCGGAACAAGCCGGCCGGCGGGAACATCCGGGTGCTGGCCATCCTCCTGGACAACCGGATCGTGTCGGCCCCGACCCTGAACGCGGTCATCACCTCGACCGGGACGATCAGCGGCCCCGGGTTCACCAAGAAGTCGGTCGACCGGCTGGTCAACTTCCTCCGCAACGGGGCGCTCAACGCCCAGCTCCGGGAGGAGCCGGTGAGCGAGAACACCATCGGCCCGACCCTCGGGGCGGACACCATCCGCAAGGGGACCCTGGCCGTCGGGGTGGCGTTCGCCGCCATCCTGGCGTTCATGGTCGTGTACTACCGGGTGGCCGGGCTGATCGCCTGCGTCGCCCTCCTGGCCAACCTCCTGCTGACCGTCGGGTTCATGGTGGCGGTGAACGCCGCCTTCACCCTGCCCGGGCTGGCCGGGGTCGTGCTCATGCTGGGCATGGCGGTCGACGCCAACGTGCTCATCTACGAGCGGCTGCGGGAGGAGCGGAACAAGGGGGCGAACCTGGCCACCGCCGTCCGCAACGGGTACGACCGGGCCTTCCCGACCATCATCGACACCCACCTGACCAGCATCTTCACCGCGATCGTCCTGTACACGTTCGGCAACGACCAGCTCAAGGGGTTCGCCATCAGCCTGACGGTCGGGCTGGTCATCAGCCTGTTCACCTCCCTGTACATGACCCGGCTGATGTTCGACTACGCCCTCCACCGCCGGTGGCTGGCCAACCTGCGGATGATGCGGCTGTTCGAGCGGCCGAACTTCAACCCGATGAAGTATCGGTACTTCTTCTTCGTCGTCACCTCCGTCCTGACCGTCCTCGGGCTGGGGCTGTTCCTGGTCCGGGGGGAGGCCGGGCTGAACGTCGACTTCCGCGGCGGGACGGTGTACGCCGGCCGGCTGACCGAGCCCCTGGGGATGTCGGCGGTCGACGGCGAGCCCGGGCTGCGGGAGCTGCTCGGGGACGCGGCCCAGCGGGGCCGGCTGAAGGTCGAGTCGGTCCGGCTGGTGAACCGGCCGGCGGCCGGCGGCGACCTCGGGGCCCTCGGCACCTACGTGTTCGACGTCACCTACGCCGACGGCACCCCCACCACCGTCAGCCTGACCCAGAAGCCGGACGGGGAGACGGTCGAGGCGGTGGAGGCGGCCGTCAAGGACCGGGCGTCCCACCTGCCGGACGTGTCGGTCGAGCAGATGTTCCTGTCCGGGGAGAGCTACCCGGGCGGGCGGAGCCGGTACTTCACCGTCCGGACGACCGAGCGGCAGCCGGACCTGGTCCGGGCCGCCCTCGACCGGTTGTTGCGGACGCCCGGCGGGAAGCCGCTGGTGGCCAGCACCGACATGACGGCCGGGCCGGTGGCCGGGCCGGTGGTCGAGCTGACGTTCGACCGGCCGATGTCCCCGAGCGGGCTACGGGCCCTGCTCGACCGGGAGTTCCGCAAGGAGAGCGCCGAAGACGGGACGACGAGCTTCGACCTGGCCCCGCCGGCGGGGGCCGAGGCGGTCAACGGCCGGTACAAGGTGCTCCGGCTGGACGTGGGCAAGAACGCCAAGTTCGCCGCCCTGAAGCGGAAGGCCGAGGCCGACGCGGCGGCGGCCGGGGCCCCGGCCC
>JAIEQN010000103.1 GCA_019747685.1 Gemmataceae bacterium | reverse complement strand
CCCGCCGGCCGGGCGGACCGAGTCGGGCGGCGGGGCCGCGGTGGGGGCGGCAAACGCCGGCGGGATCGGGGCCGGCTCGATCCTCGGCGGGGCCGGCTTGGGCGTGGCCGTCGCCGGCTGCTCGACCGGGGTGATCCGCGGCGGGGCGAGCGGGGCCTGCCGCACCGGGGCAACGGCCACCGCCGGCGGGAGGGCGGGGTGGACCGGCACCAGGTAGACCGGGACGGCGTACCAGTAGCCGTACCCGCACGGCGGCGGGGGCACCCAGCACGGGTCGAAGGCGGCCGCCCAGTCGGGCACGGCGGCCAACCCGAGGACGGCCAGGCCGCACAGGGAGCGCTTCATCGGTGAATCCCTTCACCCGGGGTTGGTCGGACGGTTCGGACCGAGTCTACCCGGTAGACTGACCCCACCTCAAGAGACGTTCCCGGAGGGCCGGCCATGCGGCTCGGATCGGCGGCGTGCGCGGCGGTGTTCCTCGCCGGCCCGGTGGCGGCCGACGACGGCATCGGCCCGGACCTGGCCCGGTACGAACTCGGCCGGCGGCTGAAGCACTTCGAGGCCGAGTGGGAGAAGGGGACGGACCCGGCCGCCCGGAAGCGGGCCGCGGCCGAGCTGGAAAAGGTCCACCCGCAGTTCCTATCGCTCCGGTTCGCCGAGGCGGCCCGGACGCTCGACCGGGCGGTCCACGCCCTCCGCTCCGACCGGCCGCCGACGCCCGAGGAGGAGTGGGCCGCCGGCCTGATCGCCGTCCCGAAGGCCCGGTTCCTCGACCTGGCGGAGAAGACCACGGAGGTGACGATCCGCCCGCTCTACCGAGTCGAAGAGGCCGACCCCCGGTCGCCGAGGCTGGGGCTGACGTGCTACCCCGGCGTTCACGAGACGTGGACCGGGCCGGGGCGACTGCCGAGGACGCTCACGGTCGGGCTGGTCGGGGGCCTCGGGTTCCGGACCCCGGAAGCCCGGCTGAGGCTCACCGTGATGGCCCGCGGCGTCGCGCGGGAGTCAATCGTCGGGCTGTCGCAGAAGGCCCGGGCCGCCGACCGGGTGAAGGCCCTGCAGGCGGCCGCGGCCGGGTGGAAGACCTTCGACACCCTCGAACAGGCCACGGTCCGCGACCGGGCCGCCCTCCTCGCCGACCTGCTCGACGGCGGCGTCCCCGAGACCGACCTGCCGGCCGGCCCGCTGCTGGCCCAGGCCGAGACGATGGCCGAAGGGAAGCCGTTCTTCGGCCCCGGCCGGCCGGGCGACCAGTGGCTCTCGGTCCCGCTCGGCGGGCGGAAGACGGTCCCCGTCCGGGTGTTCGTCCCGAAGGGGCTGGACCCGGCCAAGCCGGTGCCGGTCGTCGTCGGGCTGCACGGGGCCGGCGGGAGCGAGAACCTGTTCTTCGAGGGGTACGGGGCCGGCCGGGCGGTGAAGCTGTGCGAGGAGCGGGGCTGGGTGTTCGTGGCCACCCGCGGCGGGCTCGACTTCCTCGGGGCGCCGCCGGTGGCCGAGGTCCTGGACGGACTGGCGAAGCGGTACCCGATCGACCCGAAGCGGGCCTTCCTGGTCGGCCACTCGATGGGGGCCGCTCAGGCGGTCCGGCTGGCCCAGCAGCACCGCGGCCGGTTCGCCGCGGTGGCCGCCCTCGGCGGGGGCGGGCGGGTCTCCGACCCGAAGCCGTTCGCCGGGCTGCCGGTGTTCGTCGCCGCCGGGGAGAAGGACTTCGGCCTCGGGATGGCCCGGGCGCTGAACAAGACCCTGACCGCCGGTGGGGCGAAGGACCTGACCTACCGCGAGTACCCCGGGGCCGAACACCTGCTGATCGTCCGGGAGGCCCTGCCGGACGTGTTCGCCCGGTTCGACAAGGTCGCCAACTCCCCGTAGGGTGTGTCGAGCGGACCGTCCGCGGTCCGCTCGACACACCCTACAAGAACACGTCCGCCGGCGTACACTTTCCCGGTTCCTGATCCGTGGCCCGGGGGCGTGACATGACGCGGTTTCTGGCGGCCGGGGTGGCGTTCGTGCTGGCGGTCGGCGGGGTGGTGCTGGCCGACGAGAAGGCCCTGAAGGAGCTGGCCGGGAAGTACCAGGCCGTGGCCGTCAGCAAGGCCGGGAAGGACGCCCCGGACGAGTTCGTCAAGGGGGTGACGGCGACGGTGGCGGGTGACGAGCTGACCATCACCTCCCGGGGGAAGGAGAACCGGGCCAAGATCGCCGTCGATTCGACGAAGAAGCCGGCCCAGATCGACATCAGCCCGGCCGACGGGCCGGAGAAGGGGAAGTCGTTCCTCGGCATCTACAAGCTGGACAAGGGCGAGTGGACCCTGGTGTTCACCGAGAAGGGGGACCGCCCGAAGGAGTTCAAGGGCGGCGACGAGGTGGTCCTGATCCGGTTCAAGAAGGCCGACGGGAAGTAGCCGGCCGGGCGGTTCGGCTTCCGCCGCCGGCCCGCGTGTACTACCCTAACCCCGCCCGGGTCGTCCGGGCGGGGTTCTCCGTTTCCGCCGGGGCCGACATGGACGAGCTGTTCACCCAGGTCGCCGACCTGCTCCGCCAGGTGGTCACCAACCTGACCAACCCGGACGCCTGGAAGGCCGCCCTGAGCGACCCCCGGGTCACCCTGGCCGCGTTCATCGCGGTCAACCTGATCGTCTTCACCGAGACCGGCCTCCTGGTCGGCTTCTTCCTCCCCGGCGACTCGCTCCTCGTCACCGCCGGGGTGGCCGGGTACATCGCCGGGTGGCCGATCCACTGGCTGATCCTGACCCTGTGGGGGGCGGCCATCCTGGGCGACTCGTCCGGCTACCTGATCGGCCGGACCTTCGGCCCGCGGCTGTTCCGCAAGGAGAAGCCGCTCCTGTTCCGCAAGGACTACCTCCTGGCGGCCCAGGACTTCTACGACCGGCACGGCGGCAAGACGATCGTGCTGGCCAAGTTCGTGCCGTTCCTGCGGACGTTCGCCCCGGTGGTCGCCGGGGCCGGGCGGATGCCGTACCGGCGGTTCCTGGCCTACTCGGTCGGCGGGGCGGTCGGTTGGATCACCAGTATGGTGCTCTTGGGCTACACTCTGCACCTGTGGCTCGACCCGTTCCTGACCTGGCTGTTCGGCCGGCCGATCCAGGTGGCCAAGGAGATCGACAAGGTCATCATCGTAGTGATCGCCATCTCCGTGTTGCCGATCGCCATTAAGGGCGGGAAGGGTTACCTGGCCCGGCGGCGGTCGGCCCGGGTCGGGGCGGGCGGCCCCCCGGCGTCGACCCCGTAGGGTGGGTCGAGCGGACCGTCCGCGGTCCGCGACGCCCCACCATCCGGTGCGTGGCGGTGGGGCGTCGCGTTCCCTACGGGAACGCTCGACCCACCCTACAATTCCCCCGTCACCACACTGACCACGGGGGCCGTCCGATGCCGTCCGACAACCTGAACGCCCACCTCCGCGACCAGCTCGCCGGCCTCAAGGCCAAGGGGCTGTACAAGGCCGAGCGGCGGATCGAGACGCCCCAGCGGGCCGGGATCGCCGTCGGCGGCCGGGAGGTGGTCAACTTCTGCGCCAACAACTACCTCGGGCTGGCCAACCACCCGGAGGTCGTGGACGCCGCCCTCGACGGCCTCAAGGCCTGGGGCTATGGGCTGTCCAGCGTCCGGTTCATCTGCGGCACCCAGGACGTTCACAAGCGGCTGGAACGGCAGATCGCCGGGTTCTTCGGCAAGGCCGACAGCATCCTCTACATCTCCTGCTTCGACGCCAACGGCGGGCTGTTCGAGCCGCTCTTGACCGAGCAGGACGCCGTCCTATCCGACGAGCTGAACCACGCCAGCATCATCGACGGGGTGCGGCTGTGTAAGGCGAAGCGGCTCCGCTACAAGCACAACGACATGGCCGACCTGCGGGCGAAGCTGGAGGAGGCGAAGGACAGCCGGTTCAAGTTGATTTTCACCGACAGCGTGTTCAGCATGGACGGCGACCTGGCCCGGCTGCCGGACATCTGCCAGCTCGCGGACGAGTCCGGGGCGGCGGTCGGGATCGACGACTGCCACGCCACCGGCCACCTCGGGGCCACCGGCCGCGGGGCGGCGGAGGAACTCGGCGTCCTCGACCGGATCGACCTCATCACCGGCACGCTCGGGAAGACGCTCGGCGGGGCCAGCGGCGGGTTCACCGCGGCGTCGGCCGAGGTGGTGGACTGGCTGCGGAACCGGAGCCGGCCGTACCTGTTCTCGAACTCGGTCCCGCCGGCGTTGGTGGTGGCCGGGATGAAGGCCCTGGAGCTGGTGGACCGGGCGGCCGGGCTGCGGGAGACGCTGCGGGCGAACACGAAGCGGCTGCGGGCCGGGCTGGAGGGGGCGGGGTTCACCGTCAAGCCGGGGCCGACCCCGATCCTGCCGGTGATGCTGGGGGACGCGGCGGTGGCCGCGAGGATGGCCGACGAGCTGCTGAAGCGGGGCGTGTACGTGATCGGGTTCAGCTACCCGGTGGTGCCGCAGGGCCAGGCCCGCATCCGCATCCAGGTGTCGGCCGCCCACACCGCCGACCAGATCGACCACGCCATCACCGCGTTCGCCGAGGTCGGGAAGGCCGTGGGGGTGATCGGGTGATGCGGGTCAGGCCAGGATGTCCCTCACCACCGTGCCGTGGACATCGGTGAGGCGGTAGTCCCGGCCCTGGAACCGGTACGTCAGCCGGGTGTGGTCGAGGCCGAGTTGGTGGAGGATGGTGGCCTGCAGGTCGTGGACGTGGACCGGGTTCTCGGTCACGTTGTAGCCGATCTCGTCGGTTTCGCCGTACACCAGCCCCGGCTTCACCCCGCCACCGGCCAGCCACATCGTATACGCGTCGACGTGGTGGTCCCGGCCGGTCGTCTCCCGCTTCTCGCCCATCGGCGTCCGGCCGAACTCCCCGCCCCAGACGACGAGCGTGCTGTCGAGCAGCCCCCGCCGCTTCAGGTCCTGGACCAGGGCCGCACAGGGCCGGTCGATCTCCCGGCAGATCGTCTCCAGCGGCTTGCCCAGGTCGAGCGCCCCGCCGTGGTGGTCCCAGTCGGTGTGGTAGAGCTGGACGAACCGGACGCCCCGTTCGACCAGCCGGCGGGCCAGGAGGCAGTTGGCGGCGAAGCCCGGCTTGCCCGGCTCGGCCCCGTACAGCTCCAGCGTCTCCTTCGTCTCCTTCGACAGGTCGGTCAGCTCCGGGGCGGCCGACTGCATCCGGTAGGCGGTCTCGTAGGCGGCGATGCGGGCCTCGGTCTCGGGGTCGCCGGTGGCCGCGTGGCGGAGCCGGTTCAGGTCGTTGACGGCGGCGGTGAACTCGCCTTGCCGGCGGGCGTCGTACCCGGGCGGCGGGGCCAGGTCGAGGACCGGGCTCGGCCCTTTGAGGAACGGCACCCCCTGGTAATGGCTGGGCAGGAACCCGCAGCCGTACAGGGCGGCCCCGCCGCGGGGTCCCCGCGGCCCGGACTGGAGGACGACGAACCCGGGCAGTTGGTCCGACTCGCTGCCCAGCCCGTAGGTCAGCCAGGCCCCCATGCTCGGCCGGCCGAACTGCGGCGACCCGGTGTTGACGAAGCACTTGGCCGGGCCGTGGTTGAACACGTCCGTCTTCATCCCCCGCAGCCAACACACGTCGTCCACGATGGCCCGGTGGTGGGGCAGCAGCTCGCTCAGCGGCATCCCGCACTGGCCGTGCTGGGCGAACTTCCGGCCGCTGCCGAGGAGCTTGGCGTCGCCCTTGATGAAGGCGAACCGCTTCCCCTGCGTGAAGGTCTCCGGGACCTTCTGGCCGTGGAGCTTGTTCAGCTCCGGCTTCGGCTCGAACAGCTCGAGCTGGCTGGGGGCACCGGCCATGAACAGGTAGATGACGGCCTTCGCCTTCGCCGGGAAGTGGGGCGGCTTCGGGGCGAGCGGATCGCGGCGGGCGGCCCGGGGCGGTGGGGCCTGCTCGGCTGCCCGGGCGTCGCGGTTCAGCAGTGAGCCGAGGGCGATCGCCCCGACCCCGACCCGGCAGTCGCGGAAGAAGTGCCGGCGGGTGCGGGCGAGGGTCAGCGCGTCGTCAGGTGTCATGATCGGGTTCCGCAGTCACTCCCGGGTGATGAACTCGTCCAGGTTCAGCAGCACCCGGGCGACGGCGGCCCAGGCGGTCAGCGGGTCAGACCGGCGCTGCGACTCCAGGTACGCCAGTAGCCGCTCGGCCTCGGCCGGGGACGGGTCGCGGGCCAGGCACGTCCGGAACGCCCACCGCACCCGGCCGGGGTCGTCGAGTGCCGATTGGGCCTCGATCCGCTTGCCCAGCCCGGCGGCCAGCTCCACGAACACCGGGTCGTTGGCCAAGTGCAGGGCCTGCAACGGCGTGTTGCTCCGGTTCCGGCGGGTGCAGGCGGTCTGGGCGTCGGCCGCGTCGAAGGTGGTCAACAGCGGGTGCTGGCTCTGCCGCCAGACGTAGGTGTACATCCCCCGCCGGTAGCGGTCCGGGCCGGTGCTCTCGGTCCAGGTCCGCTGGCTCTGGGTGAACGCGAACACCTCCTTCGGCTGGGGCGGGAAGACGCCCGGCCCGCCGACCTTCGGGTTCAGCAGCCCGCTGGCGGACAGCGCCGCGTCCCGGATGACCTCGGCGTCGAGCCGCAGCCGGGCCTGCCGGCCGAGCAAGAGGTTCCGCGGGTCCCTGGCCCGGAGGTCGGGCCGGACGGCCGACGCCTGTCGGTAGGTGGCCGAAGTCACGATGAGCCGGTGGAGGCGTTTGAACGACCAGTCGGTGTGGAACTCCGCCGCCAGCCAGTCCAGTAGCTCCGGGTGGGTCGGCAGGCTCCCCTGGATGCCGAAGTCGTTCTCGGTCTCGACCAGGCCCCGGCCGACGAACTTCTGCCACTCACGGTTGACCGCCACCCGGGCGGTGAGCGGGTTGTCCGGGGACACCAGCCAGTTCGCCAGGTCGAGCCGAGTTAACCGCCCGGCCGTAGCTACGGCCGGGCTTGCGAGGGTACTCGGGAAGCCGGGCCGCACCCCGTCCCCGTGTCGCAGGAAGTCGCCGCGGAGGTGGACGAAGGTGGCCCGCGGCTCCTTCCGCTCCCGCATCACCAGCGTCGTCGGGACGCCCTTCGACGCCTTCGTGACCTCCGCTTCCAGCCGCTTGGTCTCGGCGTCGTTGCCGGCCAGCCGGGACTCGACCGTCCGCCGCTGGAGGTCGGCGATCTTCGCCTCCAGGTCGGGGTCGCCGCCGAGCGGCAGGGTCGGCTCGTCGCAGTTGTCGAAGAAGGCGTAGAGCCGGTAGTAGTCCTTCTGGCTGAGCGGGTCGTACTTGTGGTCGTGGCACTGGGCGCAGCCGGCGGTCAGCCCGAGCCAGACCGCGGCCGTCGTGTTCGCCCGGTCCACGGTCCGCTCGACCCGGAACTGTTCCGGGTCGGTCCCGCCCTCCTCGTTGAACGAGGTGTTCCGGTGGAACCCGGTGGCCACCCGCTGGTCCCGGGTGGCGTCCGGCAGGAGATCGCCGGCCAGTTGCTCGACGGTGAATCGGTCGAACGGGAGGTCGGCGTTCAGGGCCTGGATGACCCAGTCGCGGTACGGCCAGATCGACCTCGGGCCGTCGATCGTGTAGCCGTTCGAGTCGGCGTATCGAGCCAGGTCGAGCCAGTGCCGGGCCTGCCGCTCGCCGTAGTGCGGGGACGCCAGCAGCCGGTCCACCGCCTTCTCGTAGGCATCGGGCGATCGGTCCGCCAGGAAGTCGGCCACCTCCGGCGGCGTCGGCAGTAAGCCCGTCAGGTCGAGCGTCACCCGCCGCAGCAGCGTCGAGCGGTCGGCCGGCGGCGACGGGGACAGCCCCTCCCGTTCGAGCCGGGCCAGGATGAACCGATCGATGTCATTTCGGATTTCGGATTTCGGATTTCGGATTTCCGGTACAACGGGCCGGCGGACCGGGATGAAGGCCCAGTGCGGCGGGTACTCGGCCCCCCGGGCGATCCAGGCCCGGAGCTGGGCCACCTGGCCGGCGTTCAGGCGGTCAGCCGCCTCCGGCGGGGGCATCCGGCCGTCGTCGTCGGCCGCACAGATGCGGGTGATGAGCGGGCTGTCGTCCGGCTTCCCGGGGACGACCACCCCGGCCTTGGTGGCCCCGGCCCGGGTGTCGAGCCGGAGCTTGGCCTTCTGGACGGCCGGGCCGTGGCACTTGAAGCAGGCGTTGGCCAGGATCGGGCGGATGTCGCGGGCGTAGTCGACCGGCCCGGCGGCCGCCGGCGGGGCGACGAGGGCGACCGCGAGCAACGGCACGGGAAGCGGCATGGCGGGGTCAAAGACACGGGAGGCGGCCGGCGGTACAGCTATTATGGCCGGGCCGCCCCCGGCGGCACAGGTGGAAACGTCCGTGGCCGCGGCGCACGGGCAGGAATCCCTGTGCCACCGAGCGAGGTCAGTACCCGGCCGGGAAGGTGTACCGGGCGACGACGGCGGTGACGTTGTCCTTCCCGCCGGCGTCCAGTGCCGCCGCGACCAGCGCGTCGGCCGCCGCCTGGGCCGTCCCGGCGGCCGCGAGCTTGGCCCGGATGCCGTCGTCGGCCACCATGTCGGTCAGCCCGTCGGAGCAGAGCAGCACCTGATCCGCGTGCTGCAGCCCGACCCGCCGCACGTCCACCCGGACGTTCGCCCCGTGCCGGCCGAGGGCCCGGGTCAGGACGTGCTTGAGCCGGTGCCCGGCCACCTGGTCGGGGCGGATGAACCCCTGGTCGGCCAGCTCCTGGGCGTAGGTGTCGTCCCGGGTCAGGCGGATCAGGTCCGGGCCCCGCAGCAGGTACGCCCGGGTGTCCCCGACGTGGCCGATGAACAGCTCCTCCCCGACGCTCGACGCGGTCGTCAGGGTGGTCCCCATCCCGGCCAGGGACGGGTCGTCCTCGGCCATCCGGGCCAGCACCAGCCCGGCCCGCTGGAACCGGGCGGTGATCCGGTCGACGATCTGGTCGGCCTCCTTCTCCCCGACCCGCATGATCCAGGCCGGGGTGTGCAGGACCAGGTTCAGCATCGTCCCGATGGCGGTCCGGCTGGCCACCTCCCCGGCCGCCCGCCCGCCCAGCCCGTCGGCCACCAGCATCCCGTAGGCCGCCTCCCCGAACTCGGCCGGCACGTCGTCCGCCGGCAGGTTGGTGGCGAACACGTGCAGCGCCCGGTCGATCCGCCCGGCCAGGTAGCAGTCCTCGTTGTTCTCCCGGACCAGCCCCGGGTGGGTGGCGGCCCCGAACTCGACCCCGACCAGGGCCGAGAACGGGTTCGGCGGGGAAACCCCCGGGTGCGGGGCCAGGGGGCGCTCGGCGGTGTCGGCGGCGGTCGGCGAGTTCATCGGCGGCTCCGCGGGTCGTCCAGTCGTCAGGTCTTCCGGTCGTCGAGTCCCGGACCGGAGGGTCCACCTGCCACGCTACCCGGCCGCCCGCCCGTACACAAGCCGCCCCGCCGGATGTGTTCGGTCCGGGCACACACCCCGGGCCGAACACATCCGGCCGCGGCCGAACAAATCCCGATCAGACCGACGCCCGGCTCAGCGACCGGCCCAGACCCGGCACAGCTCCAGCACCACCCGGACGGCCGCCTCCATCTCCTCCAGGCAGGTCCATTCGAGCGGCGAGTGGAAGTTGTGTTCGCCGGTCGAGAGGTTCGGGGTCGGCAGGCCCTTCTCGGTCAGCAACGCCCCGTCGGTCCCGCCGCGGACGCTCTTGAGCACCGGGGCCAGCCCGGCCCGGCGGGTCGCCTCCTCGGCGAACCGGACCGCCCGCGGCTCCTTCCCGATCCCGTCCCGCATGTTCCGGTACTGCCGGCGGAGGTCCACCCGCACCGTCGCCCCCGGGTACTCGCGCTCGACCTGCCGGCCGACCTCCCGCAACAGGTCGGCGTACTCGGCCAGCTTCGGGGTGTCGAAGTCGCGGAGGAGGAGTTGAATTGTCACCTCGCCGACCCCGCCGGCGATCGTGTACGGGTGGAGGAACCCCTCCCGGCCGGCGGTCGTCTCGGGCGACAGCACCCGCTTCGGCAGCCGGTCGAGGAACAGCCCGGCCAGCCGGACGGCGTTGGTCATCCGGCCCTTGGCCAGGGCCGGGTGGATGTTCGCCCCGGTGATGGTGACGGTGGCCCCGTCGGCCGAGAACGTCTCGGCCTCGATCTCCCCGGTCCCCGACCCGTCCAGGGTGTAGGCGACGACGGCCCCGCCGAGCATGGCCGGTTCGAGGTGCAGGACGCCCTTGCCGATCTCCTCGTCGCAGGTGAACACCACCACCACCGGGCCGTGCGGGATCGACGGGTCGGCCGCCAGGATGCGGGCGGCCTCCATGATGACCGCCACCCCGGACTTGTCGTCCGACCCGAGCAGGGTCGTCCCGTCCGTGGTGATGATGGTCTTGCCGGCCAGGGCGGCCAGCTCCGGGCTGTCGGCCACCCGGATCACCTTCGACGGGTCCTTCGGCAGGACGATGTCGCCGCCGGGGTAGTCCCGGATCACCTGCGGGTCGACGTTCTTGCCGGAGGTCTCCGGGCTGGTATCGACGTGGGCGTTGAAGGCGATGGTCGGGGCACCGGGGACGTTGCCGGGGATGGTGGCGAAGACGAGGCCGTGGTCGTCCTGCCGGGCGTCGGCCAGCCCGAACGCCCGCAGCTCGTCCCGGAGCATGGCCCCGAGGGCCAGTTGCCCGGGGGTGCTCGGGTAGGTGGCCGACTTCTCGTCCGCCTGGGTGTCGACCCGGACGTAGCGGAGGAACCGGTCGAGGAGGGTGTGCATGGAAGACTGGCCCGCAGATGACGCAGACTCCGGCGCGGATGAGGCCAGGATCGGAATCAATCAATCTCCCGATCTGATCTACTCTGCGCCGGAGTCTGCGTCATCTGCGGGCCGGTCTTTGTCTTCCTCACGACCCCGACTTGCGGGCAGTAGGCGCGGAGCGCGCACCCCCCGCAGGCCGGCTTGCGGGCGTGGCAGACGGCCCGGCCGTGGAGGATGATCCGGTGGCTGGCGGTCGTCCAGTCGGGCTGGGGGATGAGCCGCATCAGCACCCGCTCGACCTTCACCGGGTTGCGGTGGCGGGTCCAGCCGAGCCGGCGGGAGAGCCGGCCGACGTGCGTGTCGACGGTGATGCCCGGGGTGTCGAAGGCGTCGCCGAGGACGACGTTGGCCGTCTTCCGGCCGACCCCCGGCAGGCTGGCCAGGTCGTCCAGGGTGCGGGGGACCTCGCCGCCGAACCGCTCGACCAGTTGCCGGCCGCAGGCCCGGATGTTCCGGGCCTTGTTCCGGTAGAACCCGGTCGATTTGACGAATCCTTCGAGTTCGGCCGGGTCGGCCTCGGCGAGGTCCTTCGCCGTCTTGTACCGGGCGAACAGGGCCGGCGTCACCTGGTTCACCCGCCTGTCGGTACACTGGGCCGACAGGATGGTGGCGACCAGGAGCTGCAGCGGGTTGGCGTGGTCCAGCCCGGCGAACGCCCCGGGGTAGAGGCCGGCGAGGAGGTCCAGGACCGGGCCGACCCGGTCTTTGGCCCGGGGCCGCGTCGTGCGGGGGGTGGGGTCCATGCCGGTATGGTAGTCAGGCGGCGAGCCGGCAGGCGGCCGTGGCCGGGGCCGGGGCCGGGGCGACGGCGTGGCCCAGCGGCCGGACCCAGGCGGCGAGGGCGGCGGCCGCGTCGGGGTCAGCGGGGGAAAGCGGGATGAACCGGGGCCCCCTCCCCCGGGTGTGGGGTGGCGAGCCGGGAGCGTGAGCGACCGGAGGTCCGATCCTCCGGTCGCTCACGCTCCCGGCTCGCCCGCGGGGGAGGGGGCCGGGGGGTGGGGTCTGCTCGACCCCCGCCACCACGCACCGCGGCCGAATCGCGGAGGTCAGGTCGTCCCAGGAAACAGGGGGCTGACGCCCCCCGCTCGCCAAAACAAAGCCCGCCCGGTCGAACCCGGTCAGGTCGTGTCCCACCTTGACCCGGCCGTTCGCCTGGTCGGCTTCGAGCGGGGTGACGAACCCGCGGCCGCGGGCGGCGGCGATCCCGGCCCGCACCCCGTCGGCCGATCCGCACACGAGGACCTCGCCGCCTCGTAACGCGACTTCGGCGGCCAGCCGGGACAGGGCCGGGTCGTCCCCGACCAGCCCGACCACGGCCGGGAACGGCGGGATCGGGTTGAGCGTCGGCGGGAGGGCCGGGGCGACCGCCGGGGTCGGCGGCCGCTCGGCGAACGCCCGCCGCTCGGCCGCGTCTTCCTCGGCCGGGATCGGTTGTGGTTTCGGCCGCCAGCCGCGGCGTTCGAGCCGGTCGAGGAAGGTCCGCAGCTCGATCTTCCCCCGCCGGTCGCAGAAGGCGTGATCGGCCAGCCCGAGCCCCCGGGCCTCCCGGCCGGACAGCAGCTCACCCGAGGCGATCAGCCGGTCGGCGGCCCGCCGGCCGACCAGCGATCGCAGCCGGGCGGTGCCGCCGAAGCACGGCGGGTCGTCGGGAAACCCGAGGTGGGTACTCGGCCGGCTGAGAACGAGCCGGTGGTCGCAGGCCAGGGCGAGTTCCAGCCCGGCCCCGAGGCACGGGCCGTCGACGAACGCCACGGTGGTCGTTGGCAGCGCAGCCAGCCGGGCGAACACCCGCTGCCCGGCGGCGGCGAACGCGGCCCGGTCGGCGGGTGTCGGCAGGCTGGCGAGGGCTTCCGGCCGCAACCCGGCGCAGAACCCGGCCGGGTTCGCCGACCGAACCACCAGGATGTCGATGAACGGGTTGCCCTCGATGGCCGCGACGGCGGCGTCCATCTCGCGGAGCCGGGCGAGGTCCAGAGCGTTGACCGGGTCGCCGGGGAAGCCGAGCCACAGGGTCGCCGTCCCGTACTCGGCCGCGACCCGGACGTGTGCCCCCTCGAACAGCATGCGGCCTCTCCCGGCTGAGCCGGGATAGTCGCCCATCGGCCGCCCGGGGTCAACCCGAACCGGCCGCGTATGCTGATCCCTGAAGCCGCCCGGTGTCGGTCGCCCCTCCGACACTAAACACTAAACACTAAACACTAAACACTCATGGCCGACGTGCCGGTGATGCGGACCGAGGTGCCGGGGTTCCCCTGCCGCCGGGGAAAGGTCCGGGACGTGTACGACCTCGGCGGCGAGCTGGTCATCGTGGCCACCGACCGACTCAGCGCCTTCGACTGGGTGATGCCGACCCCGATTCCGGGTAAGGGCCGCATCCTCACGGCGATGACCCTCTTCTGGCTCGGCCGGCTCGGCGTCCCGAACCACCTGCTATCCGCCGACCTGGCCGACCTGCCGGCCGCGTTCCGGGATCGGCCGGAGGTGTTCGCCGGGCGGTCGATGCTGGTCCGCAAGACGGCGGTGGTGCCGGTCGAGTGCGTGGCCCGGGGGTATCTGGCCGGGTCGGGGTGGAAGGAGTACCGGGCGTCGCAGACCGTCTGCGGCCTCCCCCTGCCGCCGGGGCTGGCCGAGGCCGGCCGGCTGCCGGAGCCGATCTTCACCCCGGCGACGAAGGCCGAAGAAGGGCACGACGAGAACATCCCGTTCGACCGGATGGCCGCCGCGGTCGGGGCCGACACCGCCGCCGAGCTGCGGGACCGGACGCTGGAGGTGTACCGCCGGGCGGCCGGGTATGCCGAGTCCCGGGGGATCATCCTCGCGGACACGAAGCTCGAATGGGGTCGGCTCCGATCCGGCGAGCTGATCCTGATCGACGAGGTACTGACCCCGGACAGCTCGCGGTTCTGGCCGCAGGAGACGTACCGGCCGGGGGCGTCGCCGCCGTCGTTCGACAAGCAGTTCGTCCGGGACTGGCTGGAAACCACCGGCTGGGACAAGGCCAGCCCGCCGCCGGAGCTACCGCCCGAGGTGGTGGAGAAGACGGCCGCCAAGTACCGGGAGGCGCTGGAGAGGCTGACCCGGGAGTAGTGGGCGGTGGGCAGTCGGCAGTGGGCAGACCGAGCCGGGGCCAGCCGGACGGCGACCATGCCGTTCTTCATCGGCTCACTGCCCGCTGCCGGCTGCCTACTACCCAGACCCCTCGGCGGCGGCCACCAGCCCGACCAGCCGCTCCCACCGGGCGTCCCGCTCCTTCAGCAGGACCGCCACCCGCTCCTCGACCCACGCCCGGACGGCCTCGGCCGGGTCCGGCAGCCGCCCGCACCCGGACAGCGGCGGGTGGCCCGGCAGCGGGGTCCGGTCGGTCGGGGCGGCGGCGTCGGCGAACCCCCAGTCGGCCACCTCCCCCTGCACCCGGACCAGCTCGGCGGTCAGGTCGCGGATGCGGGCCAGCTCGGCCCGGGCGGCCGCCGCCGGCCCGGCCGGCACCCGCCCGTACAACTGCACGATCACCCGCAGGGCCTGCTGGAAGTCGTCGAACATCCGGGCGTGGGCCTCCCCGAGCCGCCGCAAGAGCGGGGCCAGCCGCCCCGGGGCCGGGGTGACGACGGCCGGCGGGGGGGTGTCGGCCGGGTCGGGGGCGGCCCCCGGGCCGGCCGG
>JAIEQN010000342.1 GCA_019747685.1 Gemmataceae bacterium | reverse complement strand
TCATCCACCTCATCAACCGGATGCGGTTCCGGCGGGTGAAGTGGGCCGCCATGGAGTTCCTGCTGAAGGCGCAGAAGCGGATGCGCCGGAAGCTGATCCTCGAACAACTGCTGTTGCTGTTCCTGCGGTGCTTGTTGGTGTTCCTGGTCGGGGTGCTGTTGGCCCGGTTCAAGTGGTTCAGCCCGATGGAGGGCGAGGACGCCCGGGCCACCGCCCACGTCGTCGTCCTGGACGACTCGCCCAGCACCGCCGACGCCGTCACCGTGGACGGCAAGCCGACCGCCGCGTTCGACCAGGCCAAGCTGTTGGTAACAGATCGTATCGCCGCGGCCGCCGCCCAGGCCAACACCCCGCAGTCGCTCGACCTGCTCGTCCTGTCCGACCTGGCCCACCCCCGGCCGGTCGAGCGGCTGGCCGAGTCGTCCATCGACGAGCTGCGGACGTTCCTCCGGCCGCTCTCCCCGTCGGCCGTCCGGGTCAGCCTGGTCGAAGGGCTGCGGAAGGCGAAGGAGCTACTCGACCAGAAGCCCGACGCCGAGGTGGCCAAGGTCGTCCACGTCGTCTCCGACCTCCGGGCCGCCGACTGGGCCGAGGACGGCGAGACGCTGAAGCAACTCCTGACGGAGATGACCACGGCCGGGGTCCGGATCCACCTGGTCGACGTGGCCAGCCCGCCGCGGAAGGAGGCCGACAAGCAGCCGCGGTCGAGCGACAACGCCGGCATCGTCGAGTTCCGGCCGCGGGCCCGGACCGCCGCCCGGTTCCAGCCGGTCGACTTCGAGGTCCGGGTCCGCAACAGCGGGGCCACCGAATTGAAGGACTGGAAGCTCCAGTTCTTCCTCAACGGCAAGGGGAACCTGATCCCGACCGTCCCGGTCCCGAGCGTCCCGCCGGGCCAGGAGCGAACCTACCTCGTCACCGTCCAGCAGCTCGAACGGGTCGGGACGAAGGAGGACCCGCTGCTGCGGTACAACCTCGTCACGGCCAAGCTCGCCGGGCCGGAGCCGGGCGGGCTCGAGGCCGACAACGTCCGGCACGCGATCGTCGAGGTCAAGGAGCGGCTGTCGGTGCTGGTCGTCGAGGGCCGGCCGCAGGTCCGGGACACCCCGAAGGCCGACGGGTTCTTCCTCCGCAAGCTGTTCCAGGACGCCTTCGGCGGGATCAACTGGGTGGACGGGGCCGAGGCCGACCTGGAGAAGAAGGACCTGCGGGACTTCGCCGCCGTCTACCTCGTCAACGTACCGGCGCTGACCCCGGGCCAGGCGGAAAAACTCGAAGCCTACGTCCGCGGCGGCGGCGGGTTCGGCGTGTTCCTCGGCCCGAACGTCCGCCCGGCCGACTACAACAAGGTGCTCTACCGCGGCGGCGAGGGGGCCTTCCCGGTCCCCCTACCCGACGGCCCGACCAACGCCCCCTCCGACGAGCAGAAGCTGAAGCGGGCGCTCGTCCTGTCCAAGCGGGTGCTGACCCGCGACGCGGGCGTGAAGTCGCACCCGGCCCTGATCGGGATGTACACCACCGAGCGGGGGTCGGCCGCGAAGGATACGGAGATCGAACGGTACTTCCTGTTCGCCAACATCGACCGGTACTGGCCGGTCCGGCGCTTCGGCCGGTGGCGGGACGACAAGAGCGTGCAGGAGCTGTTCTGCCTGCCGAACGAGCAGCCGATGGCCGAGTTCCAGGGGCCGGCCCGGGACCTGCTCGACAAGCTCAAGGCCCGGGCCGCCGAGCCGAAGTTCGAGAGGTACCGGCCGTTCATCGAGCCGCTCGACCGGAAAATCCGGGAGACGACCGCCGGGAGTGACCCGCTCGCCACCCTGGCGACGCTGTACGACCGGCTGCTGTGTGACCAGATCAACGACGGCGACCCGAGCGAGCCGGTCCTGCGGGAGTTCTGGGGCCAGCCGGAGCTGGCCGACCTGAAGCCCGAGTTCCAGCGGGAGCGGGACAAGGTCAAGTACGGCGACCCGCTCTACCTGGTCAAGCAGTTCGGCCAGGGGCGGGTGGCGGTGATGACCACCGACGCCGGCGGGGTCCACCCGGACGGGGCGGCCTGGACCGACTGGCCGGCCGGGGCCGGGGCGCCCGGCTGGCTGGCAACCGTGGCCGAGATGCAGAAGTACCTGGCCGGCGGCCCGGCCGAGGAGAACCGGTCGGTCGGGTCGCCGGTGGCCGCGACCTTCGACCCGGCCCGGTACAAGCCGGCCGTGGCCCGGGTGCTCCTGACCGCCGACCCGGCCAAGGCCGACCGGACCGGCGACCTGCCGGTCGAGGTCAAGGCGCTGGGCGACCAGCCGCTGGACGCCGCCGGCGGGGCATTAGCCTTCCGGTTCTCGGAGGCGAAGGTGCCGGGCGTCTACCTCGTCACCGCCACCCAGACCGTCAACGGGACGGAAAAGTTGGAGACGGAGGCGTACACCTTCAACCTGGACGCGGCCCGGGAGGGCGACCTCCGCCGGGCCAGCGGCGACGACCTGGCCCAGTACGCCCCGGGGGTGCCGGTCCACGCGGCCGACGACACCGCCTGGCTGACCGCCCTGAAGCAGAAGCGGGACGACTTCTCCACCCGCCGCTGGCTGTACCTGCTGATCCTGTTGGTGCTGATCGCCGAACAGGCGATGGCCGTGCGGCTGAGCTTCCACACCCGGCCGGAGGACCTGGACGCCCACGCCCCGAGCGCGGCCGCCGCCTTCGCCCGGGGCGCCCCGCCCCCAACCCCGGCCACCCAGGCAACAAGACCAGCCCCCGAGCCGCTGATGGACCCGACGACCGCCCCGACCCAGACCCGCGAACTGGTCCTGCTCCGGCTGGACCAGCCGTTCCCGGAGTTCGCGCGTTCGCTCCTGCCGGTCGGCACCTGGCAGACGATCCCCTACGCCGTCCTCGGCGGCCTCGCCTTCGTACTCTTGCTCGTCTGGTTGACCCGGACCGTCATCCGGTTTACCAACCCCGACCGCCACTGGCACGGCCGGCCCGGGCCGGCGGGTCAAGCCCTGTGGCGGGCCTGCGTCGCCTCCTGGGTCTTGTTCGGCCTCTGCCTCCTGGCCGTCTTCTTCCTCAACGACACCTTCCCGCCGTCGCCGGGCGCGACGGCCGGCGAGGTGGCGTCGGCCGACCGGCCGACCAACACCGCCCTGTGGCTCGGGTTCACCGCCGCCGTCTTCCTCCTCGGCGCGGCCTACGCCGCGGCCATGTACGTCAAGGACAGCCGGACGGTGCGGTGGTATTGGGCGTCGCTCCTCGCCGGCCTGCGGATCAGCGTCTACGCCATCTTGTGCTGCGTCTTCCTGCTGCCGGCGTACCAGACCTACGAGCGGACCGAGAAGCGGTCGCGGGTGGTCGTCCTGCTCGACGTGTCCCCGAGCGTGACCAAGACGAGCGACGAAATCGGCACGACCGCCGGCCGGAAGCCGAAGTCGCGGCTATCCACCGTCATCGACTTCCTGGCCGACGAAAAGGTCGCCTTCCTCAAGAACCTGCTCGACAAGAACCCGGTGGCCGTCTACCGGTTCGGCACCCGGCTGGACGAGGAGCCGCACGTCATCGGCAAGGGCGACCCGGCCTGGGCCGTCGCCGAGTGGGAGGCGTTCGCCGCCTACGACTTCAAGCCGTTCCTCCTCAAGGGGCTGTCGGCCGAGGCCGCCGAGGCGGTCAAGGCGTCCCGCCCGTGGGACGGCAACGTGCCCGGGACACCGGACTGGGCCGCCGTCTGGCTCGGCCGGGCGGAAGAAGAAGCGATTCCCGAGAACCTGTCGCCGGAGGACAAGGAGGCCCTCAAGGCGAACCGGGCCAAGCTGGAGAAGCGGCTGGACGTGGCCCGGACGATCGCCACCGGGACGAACGTCCCAGACTCGGTGACGGCCGCGGTCAACCGCGAGGCCGCCAACATGGTCCAAGGTGTCGTCGTCTTCACCGACGGCCGGTCGAACCTCGGGTCGGACTCGGCCTACGCCGAACTCAAGCAGCGGGCGGGCCGGGAGAAGGTGCCGGTGTTCACCGTCGCCGTCGGCGAACACCGGGAGGCGGTGAGCATCGTTGTCACCGACGTGCAGGCCCCGGACAACGCCCCGCCGGACGAGCCGTTCAAGATCATCGTCGAGGCCGACGGGGTGAACCTGGCGAACTCCGAGACAGAGGTTTTCCTCGACCTGTTCCTGCCGAACAAGGATCCGAAGACCGACCCGCCGGACTTCACCTTTCCGCCGGCCAAGCTGGTCTTCCAGCCCGGCGACCCGCCGCATGGGCAGGTCGAGTTCGTGGTCGACCCGGCCAAGCTGGCCCAGGACCCGACGGCGGCCCACCTGACCGAGGAGTCTAAGGACGCGGCGATCAAGAAGCCGGTACTGAAGGAGTCGCCGGCCGGCAGCAAGGGGTGGACGGCCCGGGCCCGGATCGCCAGGAACCGGCAGGAGGCGTTCGCCGACGCCGAACACGTCCGGGAGCGGTCGAACATCCAGGTGACGCGGCGGCCGCTGCGGGTGCTCCTGGTCGCCAGCGGCCCGGGCAAGGACTACCAGAACCTCCGCAACATGCTGGTCCGCGAGGTCCAGGACGCCCGGGCGGAGCTGTGCGTCTACCTCCAGAACACGGCCGGCGAGAGCGGGGCGGCCGTCCAGGACGTGCCGCCGGAGCGGCTGTTGGCCCGGTTCCCGAACCGGCTCGACCTCAGTAACCAGAAGGCCGACCCGAGGGAGCGGTTCTACAACCTGAACGAGTACGACGTGATCGTGGCGTTCGACCCGGACTGGTCGGAGCTGACCCGCGAGCAGGCCGAGAACCTCCAGCGGTGGGTGACCGAGCAGGGCGGCGGCCTCGTCTACGTCGCCGACCAGGTGAACACCTACCAGCTCGCCCGGATCGAGCCGGGGAGCCGGCTCGAACCGCTCCTGAACGTCCTGCCCGTCCTGCCGGACGACAGCATCGTCATCCGGGCCCGCGGGACGCCCCGGGTGCCGCGGCGGCTGGTCCTCCACCCGATCGAAGGGTCGGACCTGCTCAAGCTGGAGGAGTCCGGGGATGACCCGACGGCCGGGTGGGAGAAGTTCTTCACCGACCGCGAGCGGTACACCCCCAGCCCGGACCAGAAGGTGGAACTCTTCCCCCGCCGGGGGTTCTACCAGACGTACCCGCTGAAGGACGTGAAGCGGGACGCCAAGGTGCTGGCCGAGCTGGCCGACATCGACGACGCCGGGAACCGGGTGCTGCGGCCGTGGCTGGTGACGAACAACCCGTCGGCCGCCTGGCGGTCGGTGTTCGTCGGGTCGGGGCAGCTTTGGCGGCTGTACGCCTACGACCCGCCGACCGGGAAGGACTACTACCAGCGGTTCTGGGTCAAGCTGATGAAGTACGCGGCGGCCAAGCGGAACGTGAAGGCCGCCCGCGGGCGGATCCTCCTGTCGAAGGAGTACGTCGCCGGCAGCCCGGTCCGGGTGCAGGCCCGCATCCTCGACCCCGGGGCCAAGCCGTACCCGCCGAACGCCGTCGACCCGAAGTTCCGGGTCGTCCGGTACGCGGCCGACGGCACCCGGGAGAAGGAGTTCGGGCCGTACCCGTTGAACCCGAAGGCCGGGCCGTCCGGGTTCGACGGCTACTACCAGGGGCAACTGACGCCCGACCCGAAGGAGATGCCGGCCGGGGACAAGACGTACCAGGTGGTGATCGACGTGCCGGACAGCCCGGGCGAGACGCTGACCGGGTCGTTCACCCTCCGCCGGGCCGACCCGGAGCTAGACAACACCCGCCCCGACCCGGACGCCCTCCTGCGGATGGCCGGCGACCTCGACCGCGACCTCGTGGCCCGGATCGGCAAGCCGGAGGTGAAGGACCGCTTGAGCCGGGACCTGCCGAAGGAGGCCGGCACCCCGAAGCTGGCGTTCCGGCTGGCCGACCGCGAACGGCTCGGCCTGATCCCCGAGTGCATGGGGGTGCGGGAGGTGAACGACAACGTCCGGGGCAAGGCCGAGGACCTGTGGGACCAGGGGTTCACCGTCCCGGACGGCCTGACGCCCGGCTTCCTCAAGGGGCCGCAGACCCTCGGCTACGTGCTCTTGGCCGTGGTCGGCCTGCTGGCGGTCGAATGGGGCACCCGGAAACTGCTCCGCTTGGCCTAGCAGCAGTTTCGAGCTTCGAGTTTGAAGTTTCGAGTTCAGTACAGTCCGGGGTCCACAACCCCCGAGCATACGCGACCCACCAACCGGAACGCGATACCGTGTCCATCTCGAAACTCGAAACTCGAAACTCGAAACTCGAAATTGACCCGGTCGTCGCCCACCCGCTCGACCGGCTGCGGGGGACGATCCGCCGGTACGTGGTGGTCGAGGGCCTGCTGGCCGCGGCCGTCTTCCTGGCCGGGTGGTTCGCCGTCGCCCTGGCGGTTGACTTCGGGCTGTTCAAGCTGGCCACCTGGGACTGGGTGCTGGACGCCCCGGTCTGGGTCCGCGGGGCCGCCCTGGCGGCGGTCGCCCTCGCCCTGGCCGCGCTCGTGGCCCTGCGGATCGCCCGCCGCCTGGCCCGGGAGCTGTCGTACCCGGCCCTGGCCCTCGTCCTCGAACGCCGCTACCCGAAGGAACTCGGCGACCGGCTCATCACCGCGGTCGAGCTGGCCGACGTGGAGGACCAGGCCCGGTACGGGTACTCGGGCGAGATGATCCGGCGGACGATCGGCGAGGCCCGGGAGCGGGTCGCCCGGGTCCCGGTGAACGACGTGTTCAACTGGCGGCGGCTGCGGGTGATGGCGGCGGTCGCCCTCGGGCTGGTGCTGCTCGTCGTCCTCGTCGGGTACGCGGCCTTCGTGGTCTCGACCGGCTCGCCGTCGCCGGTCCGGTACGGCTGGCGGTTCGCCCACGTCGCCGGAACCTTCTTCGACCGGAACGTCCGGCTCGACCACGCCCCCTGGCCGCGGCGGGCGCACCTCGAACTCGTCGCCTTCGACGGGGACGACCGGCGGGTCGGGCGGGACGCCCCGGCCCCGGTGGTCGCCGCCCGGGCCTACCGGTGGGTGGTCGCCGACCGGGCCGCCCCGATGGGCTGGCGGCCGCTCGCATGGGGTGACCTCTCAGAAAAGCTGATCGGCGGGCCGGTGCCGGAGCTTCCCGCCGCCGCGTTCCGCGCGGCCGCCGACCCCGGCGAGTTCGCCGGCGACCCGGCCGGGTGGCCGCTCGACCGGGTGCAAACCGCCCTGGACGACCCGAACGTCCGGGCCAAGCTACTGGCCGGGCTGCACCCGGACGCCTACTTGGCCGTGCAAAATGGCCTGGAGCGGGTGTTCACGGCCCTGGAGGAGCGGGCCGCCGACCCGGCCATGGGCCGCCGGCTCCGCAAGCTCGACGTGCCCGATAAGGTGACGCTGGCCTACTCCGGGCCGTCGAAGTCGGGCGACGTGACCCTGGCCCCGCAGCAGGGGCAGGAGTTCGCCGCCCCGGTGGCCGACCTGAAGGAGTCGGTCCGGTTCGTGGTCCGGGCCGAGGACTTCCGCACCGCCCCCCGGTCGATCACCCTCGTCCCGCCGCCGCTCTTCACCAAGCTGGTGCGGACCGAGTACCAGCCGGCTTACCTGTACCACGCCCCGCCGCAGGACGAGGGCTACCCGTCGCTCGCCGGGCGGCGGCAGCGGGTGGCCGACAAGCCCGTCTCCCTGACCGGCGACCGGTCGGTGTTCACCGTCCCGGCCGGCACGGAATTGGTCCTCACCGCGACGACCGACACCGACTTGACAAGGGCGTACCTCCAGCCGAAGGTCGGCCTCCTGCCCGGGGCCAAGCCCGGGTCGGCCGACCCGGTGCCGGTACCGGTCGGCGACGACCGGCGGACCGTTTCGATCGCCTTCCGCGGCGACGACCGGCTGGCCGGCCTGCGGACGGTTGAGCGGTTGGCTCTCGACCCGGACGGGTGGCTGGTGGTCGAGACCGAAACCACGTCCACGCCGACCGTCGAGTTCGACCTGGTGGTCGAGCAGGCCGACGGCGTTCAGGCCCGGCGGTCGGTCCTCATCCAGGTGGCCGAGGACCAGCCGCCGGCGGTGGAAGTCGCCGTCGACGCCGTCCGCAAAGTCGGGGCCGTTTATTACGTCACCCCGGTGGCCCGGGTCCCGTTCAACCCGGAGAGCTTCGTCCGCGACGACCACGGCCTCTCCAAGCTGGCCTACGAGGTCGCCTACTGGGCCGACGAGTCGGACGCCGCCCGGGCCGTCCGCGGGCAGGTGGTGGCCGGGCTGTTCCTGTCGGCCCCGGTGCCCGCCGGGCTGCCGGCCGGGGTGCTACCCGAGTTCCATGCCCGCACCCTCCGGGCCACCGACCGCGGCGACGCCAAGCAAACCGGCTCGTTCCTGGTCCAGCGGTTCGAGGACCTGAAGAACGAGCTTCGCCGGGAGACCCGGGCGGTCTTCGACGCCCGGCTGCGAGAACCGGCCGGCGAGGCCGACCCGCAGGTCGTCGGCCGGGTGGACCTGAAAAGCCCGGACCGGGACTTCTTCGACGTGAAGGCCCTGAAGCTCGGGGCCAGCGTCTCCGAGGTCCAGCCCCGCTACCGGCTCGACCTGAACGTGGTCGCCACCGACACCAACTACGACACCGGCCCGAAGACCGGCCGCAACCCGGACCTCCTTCGGTTCCTGGTCGTCTCCGAGGGCGACCTCTTGGCCGAGATCAACAAGGAGGAGGAGCAGTTGGCGGCCCGGCTGGACGACGCCCTGGCGAAGCTGGCCGGCGCCCGGCGCAAGTGGGAGTTCGTCCGGACCGAGACGGCCAAGGGGGTGGGCGGCGGTAACACCGACAACCTGGACAGCGTCCGGGTGCGGGCGGCCGACGCCGGGCAGGACGTGGCCAAGGCCCGGGACACGGTCCAATCCGTCGTCCGCGAGTACCGCCGCATCCACCGCGAGTGCGTCGTCAACGTCGTCACCGAAGTCACCCGCGACCGGTTCGGGTTGTTCGCCAACCAGATCGACCGGGTGTGTGGGGAGAACCCGCCGGCCGTGACCGAGGACGAAGGGCGGCAGCTCGCGGCCGGCCGGTTGCAGCCGGGGATGACCTTCCCGGTCGCCGAGAAGCGGGTCGAAGGGGTGCTGGACGCGCTCGGCGGCGGGAAGTGGGCCGACCCGGCGGCGGTCAGCGACGCCGACCAGGCCCTGACCGTGCTGGAGCAGGAGGTGAGGGCCTTGCGGACCGCCCTCGGCGAACTCCAGAGCAAGGAGAAGCTGAAGAAGATGCTGGTGTCGGTGATCGAGGGCCAGAAGCGGATCAGCAAGGAGATCGAGACGATCCGGCTGAAAGGCGAGGAACGGCTGACCAAGAAGGAGCCGGAGCTGGGGGCGGTCGGGCCGCAGTTCCTGGCCAAGGGCGAGACCAAGAAGTTCAAGCAGGCGATCAACTGGGCCCAGTACGACAAGGACGAGCTAGTCGTGAAGCTGGCCGCCGCCGACAAGGACGGCAACCCGGTCCCGGCCGACGTACTCGGGGTGCCGGTCGAGATGAAGCTCGACTTCGAGCGGAACCAGGTCGACTTCGAGTACGAGGTCAAGGCCGGGGCGAAGGAGGGCGAGTACACCCTGACGGTGACGCCCGCGGTCGGCAACCCGGTCAAGGTGGCGGTGACGGTGAAATAGTCGGAGGCGGAGGAAGAAGGCCGGGCCGCAGATGACGCAGATGAACGCGGACGAAATCTGAGAGATGAGTCTCATCCTGCCCTCCTGATCTGCGTCGATCTGCGTCGATCTGCGGCCCCGGCCTCGGGATTCCGCCCACAAACCGTGTTGGCCGGCGGGCCGGTCGTCGTCACAATGGGTAGGTCCTGGCTCGCCCCCGCTGGAGGCCGTCCGATGCCCCGCCGGTTCCCGATCCTCCCGGCCCTGGTCGCGGCGGCCGTCGGCCTGTTCGCCCTCACCCCGGTCCTGCCGGCCCAGCCGCCGGCCGCCGCCCCGGACGCCCTCAAGCGGACGGAGGAGCAGAACCTCGAGCTGTACAAGCGGTTTGCCAACGAGCTGCTGAAGCTGGCCCAGCGGTGGGAGAAGAGCGACAGCCCGGACGAGAAGGCCCGGGCCAAGACCCTCCGGGCGGCCCTGGAGATCGGCCAGAAGCACGGGGTCGAGAACCTGTTCCGCGGGCTGGTCGGCGGGCTCGGCGGCCCCCGGGCCGGCGGCGAACTTTCGGACCTGATCGCCAAGGACCGGGTGCTGGTCAAGGCCCTCGAAGAAATCCTCGAAACGCTCGACACCGAGGACGAGGCCGAGCAACTGAAGCGGCAGCGGATCGAGCTGGAGGAGCTGGTCAAGCTCGTCACCCAGCTCAAGCGGGAGGAGGAGACCCTCCGGGCCCGGACCGGGGTGCCCAAGAGCGACCTGGAGAAGATCGCCCGGGACCAGGCCGCGCTGGCCAAGCGGACCCAGGACCTGGCCGACCGGATGAGCAAGGCCGACCCGAAGAGCCCGAAGGCCGGCCCGCCGAACCCGAAGGACGGCAACCCGCAGGACAAGGACGAGACCGCCGAGCCGAAGCCGGAGGGGAAGCCGGGCGAGGACGGGGCCGAGCCGAAGCCGGACACGAAGGAGAGCAAGGCGGCCGAAAAGGACGGGGCCGGCCGGGAGGCGAAGCCGTCGCCGAAGGACGGGCCGGCCCCGAACGGCGGCCGGCCGAAGCCGTCGCCGAAGGACGGGGCCGCCGACCCCACGCCCGGGAAGGGGACGGGCGGGCCGAAGCCGCCGGCCGGCGACCCGAAGGGCGGCGACCCCAAGCCGATGCCGGCCGGCGACGGCAAGCCGCCGGGCGACGGCAAGGGCGAGGCGAAGCCGTCGAAGGGGCAGGGGGGCGAGGCCAAGCCGACGCCCGGCGGCGAGCCGAAGGACAGCCCGCCGAGCGGGTCGAAAGGCGGGTCGAAGTCCGGCGGCAAGCCGGGTGGCGGCAAGCCCGGCGCTCAACGCCCGCCCAACCCGAACAACCCGAACGACGACGCCCAGCGGCACGTCGAGGAGGCCGTCCCGCCCCAGGAGGATGCCGAACAGGACCTCAAGAAGAGCGACCGGGAGCAGGCCGGCAAGAACGAAGACAAGGCCATCGACGCCCTGACCAAGGCCCTCAAGGAGTTGGAGAAGCGGCTCAAGCAGCTCCGCGAGAAGGAGATGCTCAAGAAGCTGGAGGACCTGGAGCGGCGGGTCGCCAAGATGCTGCGGATGCAGGTCGAGGTGTACGAGGCGACCAAACAGATCGACGGGATCGTCAAGAAGAACAAGGGCGAGATGACCTCGCCCGAGCGGCAGAAGAGCCAGGTCCAGGGCGACAACGAGGGGCTAATCGTCGAGGAGGCGGCCAAGGCACTCCGGTTGCTGGAAGGGGAGGGGACGGCGGTGGTCTTCGCCGGCGTCCTGCTCGAAGCCCGGAAGGACATGGAGGCCGTCCAGAAGCAACTGACCCTGGCCAACGTCGGGCCGGACACGCAGTTGGTCGAGGAGCAGATCATCGAGCAGTTGAAGCGGATGCTCGAAGCCCTGAAGAAGGCCAAGCAGGACCTGGAGAACCCGCCCCCCCCGCCCCCGCCGGGCCAGCCCCCGCCGAACGACGGGAAGAAGAACCTAATCCAACTGGTCGAGCAGTTGAAGTTGCTCAAGGACCTCCAGTTGCAGGTGAACCAGCGGACGACGGCGTTCGGCACCCGCTCGCCGGGGGAGCAGGCTACCGACCCGTTCATCCGGGAGCAGTTGCGGCAGCTCGGCGACCGGCAGAAGGTCCTGCAGGACATGCTGCACAAGATCGCGTCGCAAATGACCCAGCAGTAACAGAGTTGCGTCGGGGCCAAAGCGAAGGTAAAATGGGGGTTGGGCGGTCGTCCGGTCGCCCCGCCTGCCGCCGACAGTCCGGACCGAGCCGTTCCCCACGCCTGGAGGTCTGCCGTGCTGAGGTCCCGCACCTTCCTGGCGGCCGCGGCCTTCGCGGTCGCCTCCGCCGGCCCGGCGGCTGCCGCCGAGACGGCCAAGAAGCCGGCCTACGGGTTCAGCGCCCTCAAGGCCCTGCCCGCGGCCGACGCCAAGGCCAAGGCCGAGGCCTGGCTGAAGGCCGCCGGGAAGTACGACCCGGCCGCGTTCGACCGGGTCTGGGCGGCCGAGGGCCGGCCGGTCATCGACCGGGTGGCCGACACCCTGGCCCTGGGCCACGCCGACGCCGCGGCCCTGGTGCGGACCGCCCGGCAGGCCGACGCCGCCCCGGCCGCCGAGGTCCCGGCGGTCCTCAAGGACGCCAAGCAGGACCCGTTCTTCCGGGCCAACCTGGCCCTGGTGTTCGCCAAGGGGAACGCCGGCAAGAAGGCCTACGAGGAGTCGCTGGAGGCCCTGAACGCGGTCGCCCCGGAGCAGGTGGTCGACCCGGCCGGCTACCTCTTCTACAAGGCGGTGGCCGAACACGCGACCATGAAGCGGGAGGCGGCCAGCGCCACCATCACCCGGCTCTTGGACGACGTGTCCGACACCCCGGACCGGTACAAGATGGTCGCCACCCTGATGTTCTTCGACATGCTCAACTGGTCGCCGGACCCGAAGGACCTGGCGAACATCGAGCGGCTGATGGACAACAGCGGCCGGCGGCTCGACCTGGCCCGGCCCGGCGAGAAGACCCAGGACATCCAGAAGCGGATCGTCTTCCGGCTCGACGAGCTGATCAAGGAGATGGAGAACCAGTGCAAGGGCGGGCAGTGCAACGGCGGCCAGTGCCCCAACGGCGGCAAGCCCGGCACCAAGCCCGGCAGCACCACCAACCCGTCCAACCCGGCCCAGGACAGCGTGGTCATGGGCGGGGCCGGGGCCGGGAAGGTGGACGACAAGAAGCTCCGGGAGGTGGCCGAGCAGTGGGGCGCCCTGCCGGCGGCCAAGCGGGCGGCGGTGGTCGAGGAGATCACCCGCGACCTGCCGGCCAAGTACAAGCCGATGATCGACGAGTATTTCAAGGCCCTCAACCGGGCCCACGGGTTCAGTAACAAGTAGTGGGATCGCACAGGCCGTGAGGCCTGTGCCACCGGAACATCGGTGGCTCAGGCCTCCCGGCCCAGCCCTGTCCTCTGGTGGCACAGGCCTCCCGGCCTGTGACGTTTCAATGCCCGTCCGCCGGCTCGTCCCCGTCGCACTTCTCGGCCTACTGACCGCCGCCGTCGCCGGGGCCGACGAACTGACCACCGCGGCCGGGAAAAAGCTCTCCGGCACCCTGGTCGCCGTCGACCCGGAGGGCGTCACCTTCCGGGCCGGGACCGCCGACGCCAAAGTCCCCGGCAAGGACATCCTCCTGGTCGACTTCGGCCGGCCGATCGCCGCCCCGCCGAAGGACGCCAAGTTCTCCGAACTCCAGCTCACCGACGGCTCCTCCTTCCGGGTTGGCAAGTTCCTCCTCAAGGGGAAGAAGGTCGAGGTCGAGTTCCTGCCCGGGCCGGCCAACGTCCCGCCGCCGGCGTTCGACCTGCCCCTCTCGGGCGTCTCCCACCTGATGCGGAACGCCGACGACCCGAAGGCCCGGGACGACTGGCGGAAGCTCTTGGCCGGCCGCGGCAAGCGGGACCTGTACGTCATCCGCCAGGCCGACGGGCTGAACTTCGTCGCCGGCACGGTCGTCGAAGGCAGCCCCGACGGCACGACCGTCAAGTTCGAGAAGGAGGGCGGCGGGGCCGACGACCTGCGGCTCTCCCGGGCCACCGGCGGGCTGGTCTTCAACCCGCCCCAGCCGGCCGCCGTCCCGCCGACCCTGTGCAAGGTGCTGGACGTGTTCGGCAACGTCCTCGTCGCCCGGGCCGTCGAGAAGGCCGGCGACGGGTTCGCCGTCACCACCGTCTCCGGGCTGGTCGTCACCTACCCGCAGGCGGCCGGGCTGGCCAAGCTCGATTACGCCCAGGGGAACATCGCCTACCTGTCCGACTTGGCGGCCAGGGTGGACGCCCCCGCCCCGGCCGAGGCCGAGGAGAAGGCGTTCGCCCTGCTCAAGGGGGCGACCGCCCCGGCCGCCTACCTCCGCGACAAGCTGCCGGGCGAAGCCGCCCTCCTGCTCGACGGGGCCGCCTACCCGAAGGGCGTGTCGGTCGCCGCCGACACAGTGGTGACGTACCAGCTCGGCGGCGACTACCGCGAGTTCAAGGCCGTGGCCGGGTTCGCCGACGCCCGCCACGCCAACGCCGCCGAGCTGCGGCTGACGGTCGAGGCCGATGGCCGGGTCCTGGCCACCGAGACCATCCGCGGGGCCGACAAGCAGAAGGCCCTCTCCCTCGACGTGAAGGGCGTGCAGGTCCTCCGGCTCTTGGTGGACCGCGACTACCCGTCCGATGTCAGCACCCACCTGATCCTGGCCGACGCCAGGGTCCTCAAGTAGCACCTTCCGGTCCACCCATGACGCGACCCACCGGCGGTGTTTCCGCTCTGCTTTGGTGGCACAGGCCT
>JAIEQN010001187.1 GCA_019747685.1 Gemmataceae bacterium | reverse complement strand
CGCGGACCACGTCCACCCACCCGTACGCCGTCTCCCACCGGCGGACGACCTCGTCGCCGCCGGCCCCCTCCCGGTCGCGGCGGACGCCCCCGCCCCCGAGGCCCCGCCGCCGGACCCGTCGGCCCCCGTCCCCGCCCCGATCCGGGTGCCGCCGGGCGAGTCGCTCCGCTGGCTGTGCCCGATGTGCGTCGGGGTCGAGGCCCCCGGGCCGGGGAACTGCCGGCGGTGCGGGCTGGCCCTGGAGGCGGCCACCCTGCCGGTCGGGGAGGGGGCCCCGGACTACGAGCTGCGGTCGATGACGTGGCGGCTGCGGGCGGCCGCCCTCCTGGCCGTCCCGCTGATCGCCGCCACGGTGGCCGACGCCGTCGACCCGGCCCGGCCGGTGGTCGGGGCCGTCGGGGCGAAGTGGCTGTTGGTCCTCCAGGCGGCCCTGTGTACCCCGATCGTGCTGGTCTGCGGGTGGCCGTTCCTGATCCGGGGGTGGCGGTCGATCCGGGCGTTCCGGCCGAACCTGTTCACCCTGACCGGGCTGGGGGTGGCGGCCGGGTACGTGTACAGCCTGGTGGCGGTGTTCTACGTCCTGATCGGGTACAACCCGCTGCCGGACAAGCCGGCCGCCCCGGGCGACCTGGACCCGGGGGTGGCCGCGGGGGTGACCGCCCTGGCCCCGTACGAGCAGGGGCGGGTCGAGCCGTTCTTCGAGACGACCGCGGTGGTGGTCGTCCTGTCCCTGCTCGGGCAGGTGCTGGAGCTGCGGGCCCGGTCCCGGACCGGGGCGGCCATCCGCAAGCTGGTCCGGCTGGCCCCGAACACCGCCCGGGTGGTGCTGGCGGACGGGACCGAGGACGACCGGCCGGCCGACGCCGTCCGCCCGGGGGACGTGGTCCGGGTCCGGCCCGGGTCCCGGGTCCCGGTGGACGGGCTGATCCTGGACGGGACGAGCACGGTGGACGAGTCGGTCCTGTCCGGGGAGGCGTCGCGGGTGTCGAAGGGGCCGGGGGACACGGTCCTGGCCGGGACCGAGAACGGGCTGGGGGAGCTGGTGGTGGAGGCCCTGCGGGTGCGGGGGGACACCGCCCTGGCCCACATCGTCGCCCTGGTCGGGCAGGCCCAGCGGACCCGGGTGCCGCTCCAGCGGGCGGCCGACCGGATCGCCGCCCGGCTGGTCCCGGTGGTGCTGCTGACCGCGGTCGGGGCGTACGCCCTGTGGGCGGCGTTCGGCCCGCCCGGGTCGGTGTCGACCATCGCCGCCGTCTGCGCCGCCGGGGTGCTGGTGGTGTCCTGCCCGGTCGCCCTCGGGCTGGCCACCCCGACGGCGGTGGTGGCCGGGATGCGGCGGGCGGCCCGGGCCGGCATCCTGTTCCGGGACGGGGCGGCGCTCGAGCGGCTGGCGGCGGTCGACACCGTCTGCTTCGACAAGACCGGGACCCTGACCGAGGGGCGGATGAAGCTGACGGCGGTGGAGCGGAACGTCGGGCACGAGGCCGACGAGGTGCTCGGGCTGGCCGCCTCGGTCGAGCGGGGGGGCGAGCACCCGATCGGGCTGGCGATCGTCTGGGAGGCGGTCCGCCGGCGGGCCCCGATCTACCCGGCCGAGGAGGTCGAGTCGGTCCCCGGGAAGGGCGTCCGGGGGGTCGTCCGGGGCCGCCGGGTGGTGGTCGGCCGGCTCGGGTTCCTCCAGGAGAGCGGGGTCCACCACGACCTGATGGTGAGCGAGGCGAACACCCACCGGCTGTACGGCCACGGGGTGGTGTTCGTCGGGGTCGGGACCCGGTGCGTCGGGGTGGTGGTGCTGGAGGACAAGGTGCGGGCGAACACCCGGGCGGCGGCCGACCGGCTGTGGGCGTCGAAGCTCCGGCTGGTGTTGGTGACCGGGGACCACGCGGACACCGCCCGGAACGTGGCCCGGGTGGTCGGGATCGAGGAGGTGGTGGCCGACACCCTGCCGGCCGAGAAGTTCGCGGTGGTCCAGCGGCTGCGGAACGAGGGGCGGGTGGTGGCCATGTGCGGGGACGGGATCAACGACGCCCCGGCCCTGGCGGCGGCCCACGTCGGGATCGCCATGGGGTGCGGGAGCGAGGCGGCCATCACCACCGCGGCCGTCACCCTGGTCAAGCCGGACCTGCGGGCGGTGTCGGTCGGCCGGGACCTGAGCCGGGCGGTGGTCCGGACGATCCGCCAGAACCTGTTCATCGCCTTCCTGTACACGGCGGTGGCGGTGCCGGTGGCGGCCGGGGCGCTGGTGCCGCTGGGCGGCGGGCTGGTCAGCCCGGTGTGGGCGGCCGCCGCGATGGCCCTCAGCTCGCTGGCGGTGGTGCTGAACTCGCTGCGGCTGTACCGGTTCCGGTAGAATGGGGCGGCACCAGCCGGAGGACGACCGATGACCGCCGTGGAGCTGACCGAGGCCGGGACCGACTTCGCCGCCCTCCTCGACCGGGCCGAGCGGGGCGAACAGATCACCTTCACCCGGGCCGGCAGGCCGGTGGCTATGCTCGGCCCGCTGATCCTCCCGGTCGCCCCGCCGCCGGGGCCGGAGGCCCTGGCCGCGTTCGAGCGCATGATTGCCGCCCGCGACCGCCGGGCCAAGACGCTCGGCCCGGGGCCGACCATCCGCGAGATGATCGAGGAAGGTCGAATGTAATGCCGCGGCGGGCGGAACCGGGGTGCCGACGATGCCCGATCAACCGGCCTTCGTCCTCGACGGGTCCGTGACCCTGGCCTGGCACTTCCCGGACGAGCAGAACGCTTACGCCGACGCGGTCGGCCGGACGGCCCGGGGGGTCCCGTCGGTCGTGCCGGCGATCTGGTCGCTGGAGGTGGCCAACACGCTGATCGTCGGCGAGCGGCGGAAGCGGACGACGGCGGTGGATGTCGCGGAGTTCCTGACCGAACTCAAGGGGTTGCCGATCTTCACCGACGGCGAAACCCTCGACCGGGTGTGGGCCGACACGCTCGCCCTGGCCCGGAAGCATCTGCTGACCGTGTACGACGCGGCGTACCTGGAGCTGGCCGCCCGGAAGAACCTTCCGCTGGCCAGCCTGGACGGCCCGCTGAAGAAGGCCGCCGTCGCCGCCGGGGTCGGGGTGTACGCCCCGCCCGTAGCCGACGGCTGACCCCACACCCCCTCACCGCTGGAGCTTCCTCCACCACCGGCCGAAGTTCTCCAGCAGCCACCAGCACGGCTTGACCCGCGGGCCGTAGGTCAGCCCGAACCGCGTCATCGCCCGGTCGGTCACCGCGCTGACCACCTCGCCCGGGTGGTCGCTGACGATCAGCCGGTCCAGGTCGGCCGGGTCGATCGTCCGCTCGGCCGCCATCCGCCGGAGCTGGTCCAACAGCGGCCCCCAGTAGTCCACCCCCATCAGGGCGACCGGGAAGTCGTGGACCTTGCCGGTCTGGATCAGGGTCAGCACCTCGAACAGCTCGTCCAGCGTCCCGAACCCGCCGGGCAGGACCACGAAGGCGTAGCTGTACTTGACCAGCATCACCTTGCGGACGAAGAAGAACTCGAAGTCGATCCACGAGTCCAGGTACGGGTTCGGCTTCTGCTCCAGCGGCAGCTTGATGTTGCACCCGATCGACCGGCCGCCGGCCTCCTTCGCCCCCCGGTTGGCCGCCTCCATCACCCCCGGGCCGCCGCCGGTCATGACGGTGAACCCGCTCTCGGCCAGGAACCGGCCGACCTCCCGGCCGAGGGCGTAGTACCGGTGGTCCGGGCCGAACCGGGCCGACCCGAACACGGTCACGCACGGGCCGACGAAGTGGAGCTTGCGGAACCCCCGGAACAGCTCCCGGGCGATCTTCAGCAGCAGCCACAGCTCGAACCCCCGCCGCTGCGGCCCCTGGAGGAACTTCGTCTCCGCCGGGGCGGCGGCCCCGGCGTTCCGGTCCCAGTCCCCGTCCGGGACGGCGTGCGGCGGGGGCGGGTCGGTGGACAGGTCGGCCATGACAATCCCCTGGCGAGCCGGGAGCGTGAGCGACCGGAGGAAGGAGACTCCGGTCGCTCACGCTCCCGGCTCGCCCGACCCCATTATTCGCGGCTGATGCCCGCCTCGCGCATCAGCCGGTCGGTGGCCGTGTAAGCCTCGGCCACCCACTCGGCGATCTTGTCCGGCTCGGGCGAGTACTCCAGCTCGATGCTGATGGCCCCGTCGATGCCCAGGGCGGCGATCTCCTTCAGGTACGGGACGAAGTCGACCACCCCCCGGCCGGGCGGGAGGTCGCCGTGGACCTTCCCGTCGCAGTCGCTGATGTGGACGTGGCAGGCCCGGCCCGCCAGCCGCCGCAACTCCTCCGGCTTGGCCCCGGCCAGTTGCAGGTGGGACACGTCGATGTTGGCCCTCACCGCCGGGTGGCCCACGTCGTCCAGGAACCGGACCATGTTCGGCACGTCGTTCAAGAGCGACAGCTTGAACGGCTCCAGTTCCAGTGCGATTTCCAGGCCGAGGCCGGCGGCGTACCCGCCGAGCGTCTTGAGGTGCCGCACCCCGGTTGCCCACTGCTCGGCCGGCGGGATCACCTGCCGGTCCCAGATGTACTCGCCCAGGACCAGCAAGAGGTTCCTGGCCCCGAGTTCGTAGCAGAAGTCGAGATGGGCCCGGCAGCGGTCGAGGTGGAACCGCTGGACCGCCGGGTTGAAGTCGATCAGCCCGACGGCGACGCAGGCGACGCTGACCACCGGCAGCCCGGCCCGTTCGCACTCGGTCCGGATCAGCTTCCGCTCCTTGGCGTCGATGTCGAGCGGGTCGGCGAAGATGTCGATGGTGTCGAACCCGACGGCCTTGGTCTGGTGGATGCCGTAGGCGGTGCCCTTGCCGGCCTGGGCCCAGGCCGAGTTGATCAGGCCGAGTTTCATGACCGGCTCCTCCGCGGGGTGGGCCCGCCCGTAGCGGCGGGCGGGGGTCAACGCTAGGTTGTCTGGGTGGACCCGGACCGTCCAGGGGTGGGCCGCGGGATGCTCGAGCGATTCAGCGAGTACGGCTACCAGGGGGTGTTCCTGGCCCTGTTGGCGTCCGGCCTCGGGTTCCCGCTCCCGGAGGAAATCCCGGTGGTGGTGGCCGGGGCCATGGTCGGGCACGAGGACACCACCCTGAAGTGGTACGTCATGCTCCCGGTGGTGATCGCCGGGGTGGTGATCGGGGACGGGTTCCTGTACGGGATGGGCCGGCTGTGGGGGACCCGGCTGTTGAACCTGCGGTGGGTCCAGCGGCGGCTGATCACCCCGGAGAAGCGGGCCGAGATCGAGAAGAACTTCCACGACCGGGGCATCGCCGTGCTGCTGGGGGCACGCCTCTTGCCCGGCATCCGCACCCCGATCTTCATCATGGCCGGGGTGTTGCGGGTGCCGGTCGGGCGGTTCCTCTTGGCCGACGGGCTGTACGCCATCCCCGGGGTGAACCTCCTGTTCTGGCTGGCGTACCTCCTGACCGACCAGTTGGTCGAGGTGGTGAAGAAGTTGGAGGCGTACCGGCCGCTGGTGATGGTGAGCATCCTGTCGGCGGTGGCCGGGGCCCTGTTCCAGAAATACGTCCTGAACCGGAAGGTCTCGACCGGCGAACCGCCGCACGTCCCGCCGGTGATCGCCAAGCCGGCCGGGGCGGTGGCCCACGCGGTCGAGGTGGCGGTCGAGAAGGTCGCCCACGCGGCCCACCTCGGGCGGTCCGGGGAGAAGAGGTTGGACCCGGCGAACGGGACGCCGGAGGTAACGGATCAGGGGTCGTCACCCCCGGCTACCTCCCAACCGTCCCGTCCGGCTGGAGCTTGAGCAGATAGGCGTGCCAGTCCCGCTCGAAGTCGGCCAGCGGCTGGCCGACCAGCCCCTCGAACGCGGCCCGGCGGTCGGCCCCCCGGTTCACCGCCCGCAGGTAGTCGTTAAAGGCGGATGTGCCGACCACCCGCCGGCCGAACGTCAGGTAGTGGGCCAAGCCCCAACACCCCAGGTAGGCCCGGTCGGCGGCCGCCGCCTCGGCCGCGTGCCGGGCCAGGAAGGCATCCCGCCCGGCCGCCAGCAGGTCGGCCACCGGCACCGTCCCGCCGTCCTTCATCAACGCCTTCACCCGCCCGAGCCGGGCCGGGTCGGCGTGGTCGGCCCGGACCTCCCCGGCCTCGACCAGGGCCGTCTCGAACACCTGGGCCAGGCCCTCGTCCAGCCACCGCGGCAGCCCGCCCGTCCCCTTGCCGGCCTTCACCTCCTCGACCGACAGCGGCGGGTAGGCGAACGCGGCGGCATACGCATGGAACGCCTCGTGGGTGAGGACGGCGAACAGCCGGCCGGCGGCCGCGTCGAACGCCGCCAGGTTCCCCTTGTCGGCCGCGAACACCTTCCCCCGCTCGGCCCGGACGTGGTCCAGGTGCCGCTGGAGTTCGGACGGCTTGTACAGCCTGCGGACGGCGTCCTCGTACCGGTCCAGGGCGGCCGACTGCTGGGCGTGGTGCAGCTTCGCGGCTTGCAGGTCGTCCCCGAGCCGGCGGAGGTCGGACCCGCAGGCGATCCGGTTGCCCTTCGGGTCGAACACCGCCGGGTTGAGCAGGTCGGCCTGCCCGAGCGGGGCCAACATGGCCTCGTACCCCCCCTTGTCGGCGGCCAGGTGGATGGCGGTCGGCCGGGCGCCGGCGACGGCCGGCGGGAGGAACCGGGCCAGGGCGGTGTAGAGCTGTTCGAGCCGGACGGCGGCCCGGCGGGTGGCCTCCTCGGGGGCGTCGGAGACCAGGGCGAAGTAGTCGGAGTCGTACCGGCGGGCGGCCCCGGGCCGGCCGAGCCAGTCGGCCGGGGCGAAGGCGATCGCCTCCATCCGCCGCCGCTCGGCCGACCCGTCCAGGTCGAGTTCGGCCAGCCGGTCCTTCAGGGCCGCCCGGTCGGCGTCGGACAGCGGGGTGACGGCCTTGATCTCGCGGCGGTCGAAGGTGGTGGTGAGGGTGGTCGTCGGCTTGCCCGGCGACCGGCGGACGGTCCGGAACTGGACCTCGGCGGGCGTCTCGACCAGGATCAAGCCGCGGAAGGTTGCCCCGTTGTGAAGCGTCACCACGTCCAGCGGCCAAGCGGCGATCACACCCGGCACAGGCGGTTGGGCGATCGTGACAGCGGAAGTGGTTGCGACTACCAGGGCTGCGACGAGCCGGGCCGTAAACTGGGTGACGCCCCCCCCTCCCCCCCCCTCGCTTTTGCCCGGCCGGCCACTTCGACCGAACCCAAGTCCCGTGAACCATTTCCGTCCGGCCGGAGGGGACGGTTCCGGTCGCACCCTGTCATGCTCGGCCGTCCGGTCGGCCCCAACCAAATACCGGGCCGCTACTTCCGTCCTGCCCCGAGCAGTACTGCTACCGGTCATGCTCCGATCCTCCACCCGCCGGCGGTCCGACCCACGACGGCCCCGACCGCTAATAGTGGACATGATATCAGTTTATCCGGCGGATGGCAAAGTCGGTAAGCGGGGGCTGTGTCCGGCCACCCGACCCACCTTCTTCGAGCGGATGGTCCATTACAGGTTTCACGTCGAGTACTCGCCGCTGTCCCAGGGCGGGTGAAACATAATGTCGTTGGGCTCCAGCATGACGTACTCGTCGGTGGCTGCCGGGTCGTCCGGGTCCTCGGCGTCCACACATTCGTAGATCAGCCCGTGGGCGACCCCGTCCACCTCCAGCCGGAACGGCTTGACCCGGATGTCGCAGAACTCGGTCGGGCCCAGCCCGGCGATCATCCCGTCCAGCTTGGCCCAGTCCTGCTCACCCGAGGTCCGTGTCCCGGCGACCCGCTCGATGTCGGAGGCCAGGTGCCGGCCGGTGGCGTCGAACCGGTGGAGAACGGCGAAGCAGTTGGTGTGTTCCCGGTAGATGACCTGCCCGTCCAGGGTGATTTCCTCGGTGTGGTAGAACTTCGGAGGGGCGTAGGCGACGTACCCCGGAAATTGATTGCCGCCGTCGTACCGGCCGACGTGCGTGAACCGGCCGGAGTCGGAGTCCTCATACGGGATTAGCAGTGTGTCCGGTGCTGCCACGGAGGTGCCCCCTACCATGCCATTGTGGCCGCCGGCCGGGCCGGGCACAACGGCCGGGGGCCGGTCTTCGTAGGGTGGGCGGAGGCCCGCCGCAGGCGGGCCGAGGCCCACCCTACAAAATACGGTCCACCCACCAGGGCTTCGCATGGCCGCCCCGGACTTGGTCGTCGCCCTGACCGGGGCCAGCGGGGCCGCCTACGGGGTCCGCCTCGTCGAGGTGCTGCTCCGGGCCGGGCGGCCCGTCCACCTGACCGTCAGCCCCGCGGCCGTCGAGGTGCTGGCCACCGAACTCGACCGCGAGGTGAAGCTGCCCGAGGGGGAGTTCGACCCGGCCGCCCTCCTCGGCCCGGCCGCCGGCGGCCTCCCCCTGCACGACCTGCACTACCACCACTACCGGAACTTCCGCGCCGGCATCGCCAGCGGGTCGTTCCTCACCGGCGGCATGGCCGTCTGCCCGTGCAGCATGGGCACCCTCGCGGCCGTGGCCCACGGCCTCTCGGAAAACCTCATCCACCGGGCCGCCGACGTTCACCTCAAGGAGCGCCGCAAGCTGGTTCTCGTCCCGCGGGAAACCCCGCTCGGGCTGGCCCAACTGCGGAACATGGCGGCGGTCGCCGAGGCCGGGGCGGTCGTCCTGCCGGCCATGCCCGGGTTCTACACCCGCCCGAAAACCTTGGCCGACATGATCGACTTCGTCGTCGGCCGGGTGTGCGACCAGCTCGGGGTCGAACACCGGCTGTTCGAGCGGTGGGGGCCGGGGGGAGGGGTCTTACCAGCAACTACCCCGTTTACACCCGCCGGAAAAGAAAGTACCATACCTGAATGCGGCGGCATTTCGGTGCGGCCGGCACGTCAACGGATTGTGGTCTAAGTTAAGTTCGCCGGACCCTCCCTCGCTCCCTTCGCCTCCCGGAAAGCGAGCGGCCATGCCCGTTGCCCCGCCCTCCACCCCCGACCTCCTCGACCTCATCGCCAAGAGCCGGGTGGTCGCCCCGGACCGGCTGGCCGAGGCCGTGCCCGACCCGGCCGCCCTCCCCCCCGACCCGCAGGCCGCCGCCCGCACCCTCATCCAGAAGGGCGTCCTGACCCGGTTCCAGGCCGAGCAACTGCTGGCCGGCCGGTACAAGGGGTTCCGGCTCGGGGCGTACCTGATCCAGGACGTCCTCGGCCGGGGCGGGATGGGGGCCGTCTACCTGGCCGAGCACACCGAGCTGCACCGCAAGGTGGCCATCAAGGTCCTGGTGGTCGGCAAGGGGGACGACCAGAAGCTGGCCGCCGAGCGGTTCCTGCGGGAGGGCCGGGCCGTCGCCGCCCTCGACCACCCGAACATCGTCCGCATCTTCGATGTCAGCCGGCACAACGACCTGCCCTACCTGGTGATGGAGTACGTCGACGGGGAGACCCTCCAGCAGGTGATCGACCGGGACGGGACGATGCCGTACCCGGCGGCCACCGACGCCGTCGCCCAGGCCGCCGCCGGGCTCCAGCACGCCTACGAGAAGGGGTTCGTCCACCGGGACATCAAGCCCGGCAACCTGATCCGCGACCGGGCCGGGACGATCAAGGTGCTGGACATGGGGCTGGCCCGGCTGGCCGCCGGGGACAAGGACAAGCTGACGGAACGACTCGACGCCGGGGCGGTGGTCGGGACGGCCGACTTCATCGCCCCCGAGCAGGCCCTGAACGCCCCGAACATCGACATCCGGGCCGACATCTACAGCCTCGGGGCGACGTTCTTCGCCCTGGTCAGCGGCCGCCCGCCGTTCGACGGGAACACCGCCCAGAAGCTCCTGCACCACCAGATCAGCCCGGCCCCGAACCTGGCCCAGGTCGACTCGTCGCTGCCCAAGGGGCTGGCCGGGGTGGCGACCAAGATGCTGGCCAAGAAGCCGGCCGACCGGTTCCAGACCCCGGCCGAGGTGATCGCGGCGCTGGCCCCGTGGCTGGGCAACAGCACGAAGGTGCTGGCCGGGCTGAGCAAGACCAACCTCGGCCAGGGGGCCGAGCTGCACGCCGCCCTGGACGGGCTGCGGCGGGGCGGCAGCTCCCGCCGGCTGGCCACCGTGGCCGTCGGGGAGGGCGAGGACGGGGAGGACTTCGACCCGGCCGCCGACCACGACACCACCCCGACCGGCGGCCCGCGGACGGCCCGCACCCCGGCCCGGAAGAGGAAGCCGGCCCCGAAGCCGGCCTGGGCCGGCCCGCTGGCCCTGGGGCTGGTCGGGGCGGCGGTGCTCGGGGCCGGGGTGGTGGTCGGGGTGCTGGCGTTCGGCGGCAAGCCGGACGGCACGGCCGGGCGGGGGCAGGACCCGGGGTACAACCCGCCGCCCCGGCCGGCGGCCCCGCCGCTGCGGGTCGTCTACCGGCTCGACCTGTCGGCCCAGAAGGCGTTCCGGACCCGCGGCGGGTCCGAACGGGTCGGGACCCGGGGGCGGGACGTGCGGTTCGTCCCGGCCGCGAAGGAGGGGGGCGGGGACTTCCCGCCCGGGTGGCGGGGGACGCCCTACGACCCCGAGCAGGGGCCGCCGGCCGAGGCCGAGTACTGGGCCGAGCAGCAGGACGGGCGGTGGGTCCTCGGGATGCGGAACCTCCAGCGGCAGACGGCCATGCTCCTGAGCCCGGACGTGCCGACCCCGGACGCCAAGTGCCGGGCCCGGTTCGAGTACCGGACCGACGCGGCCGGGCCGAAGACCGGGATGTTCAAGTACAAGAAGGCCGACGGCCGGGTGGACGGCGAGCTGATCGTCCTGCGGGAGCTGGACGGGACCGGCGGGGAGTGGCGGGCGGTCGAGGTCGAGGCCGACCTGAAGGGGTTCACCAACGGGTTCTTCGAGTGGCACACGACCGACCCGCAGAACGGGGCGTTCCTCCTGCGGTCGTTCGAGGTCGCCGTCCCCGGCCCGGCCGACGCCTTCACCCCGGTCCCGCTCGGCCCGGTGGCGACGGCCACCACCGGCCGGCCGCTGTTCGACTCGGAGAAGTCGAAGGACCGGTGGGTGTTCTCGGCCTGGGGGCCGCGGGAGGTCGGCGGCGTCCCGTTCACCCTCCTCGACCCGCGGGGCGACGGGAAGAACTGCATCCTGTTGCGGGGGGCGATCGGCGAGCAGCCGCTGGCCGCCCCGGACCGGGTGTCGATCCCGGTCGGCCGGCCGGCGGCGGCGGTCCACTTCCTGTCCGGGGTGGCCGGGTGGGGCTGGCCGTGGCAGGACGGGAACGTCGACGGGGACGCGAACAAGGGGAAGGTGGCGGTGACGGTGCGGGTGAAGTACGCCGACGGCCGGGTCGAGGAGTTCGCGTGGGTCAACGGGGTCCACGTGGCCGACTGGATCAAGCGGGCGGACGTGCCGGGGTCGGAGTTCGCGTTCGGCGATGACCAGAACCACCAGATGCGGTACCTGGCCGTCCGGCCGTCGGACATCGGGGCGGAGGTGGCCGAGGTCGAGCTGGTCAAGGGGCCGGACGTGCCGGAGCTGACCCCGTTCGTGCTGGCGGTGACGGTCGAGGCCCCGCACCCGGCGGCCAAGCCGGCCCCCAAGCCGGGCGGCTGACGGCCGGCAACCCGGCTGGTGGACGTTCGTACCCGGCGGTAGGATCAGGGCATCCGATCCGCCGGGGGTGTGGCCGTGGACCTGTTCGCCGGGATGCGGGAGAAGAACCGGGCCGACGCCCGGCCGCTGGCCGCCCGGATGCGGCCGCGGGCGCTGGACGAGTTCGTCGGCCAGGACCACTTCCTCGGGCCGGGCAAGCTCCTCCGCCGGATGCTGGTGGCCGACCGGCTGTCGTCACTGGTCTTCCACGGCCCGCCGGGGAGCGGCAAGACGGCCCTGGCCCACGTCGTCGCGGGCCACACCAAGAGCCGGTTCAAGCCGCTCAACGCGGTGTCGGCCGGGACGAAGGAGGTCCGGGAGCTGCTGGCCGAGGCCCGCGGCCACCTGGAGGACGCCGGCGAGCGGACCATCCTCTTTCTCGATGAGATTCACCGCTTCAACCGGGCCCAGCAGGACGTGCTCTTGCCGGACGTGGAAGACGGCGTGGTCATCCTGATCGGGGCGACGACCCAGAACCCGTTCTTCGCCATCAACACGCCGCTCTTGTCCCGTAGCCAAATCTTCACCTTCGAGCCGCTGACCCGGGACCACATCAAGACGCTGATCCGCCGCGCCCTGGCGGACACCGAGCGCGGGCTGGGGAACCTGAACGTCACCATCGCCGACGACGCCCTGGCGTTCCTGGCGGAAGCGTGCGACGGCGACGCCCGGCGGGCGCTGACCGCCCTGGAGGTGGGGGTGAAGTCGTCCCCCGGCTCGCCGGGCATGGTCTTCGACCTCGCCCTCGCGCAAGACTCGATCCAGCGGAAGGTGCTCGACTTTGATCCGACCGGGGACACCCACTACGACCTGGCGAGTGCGTTCATCAAGAGCCTCCGCGGCAGCGACCCGGACGCCGCCGTGTACTGGCTGGCCCGGATGCTGGAGGGCGGCGAGGACCCGCGGTTCGTGGCCCGGCGGCTGGTCATCTTCGCGTCCGAGGACGTGGGCAACGCCGACCCGATGGCCTGCCTGGTGGCCAACGCGGCGTGGGACGCGGTCGAGCGGGTCGGCCTGCCGGAGTGCCAGCTGAACCTGTCGCAGGCGGTGTGCTACCTGGCGTCGGCCCCGAAGTCGAACGCCTGCACGGTGGCGATCGGGAGGGCGGCGAAGGACGTGAAGGAGGGGCGGACGCTGCCGGTGCCGAAGCACCTGAAGGACTCGCACTACGAGGGGTCGAAGCAGTTCGGCCACGGGACGGAGTACAAGTACGCCCACGACTACGGGGACGGGTGGGTGGACCAGGAGTACGTCCCGGCCGACGTGGAGTACTACACCCCGACCGACCGCGGGTTCGAGGCGACGATCAAGGCCCGGCTGGACGAGCTACGGGCACGGCGGCGGGGCAAGGCGAGCCCCGGGCATCAGCCCCCTGACGCCGAGGCGAAGGGGTCGGGATGACCGAAGCCGAGTGGGAAACCTGTACCAGCGCCGGCCAGGCGCTGTACGCGGTCAACCGATCGGCCCGGACGGCGAACGCCGGGTGGCGGCGGAAGTTCCGGCTGTTCGGGTGCTACGCCCTCCGGCGGCTGGAGCCGGGTGCCGACGCCCGGTTCGGGCGGGCCCTGGACGTGGCCGAGCGGCACTTCGGCGGGGCGGCAACGGCCGCCGAGCTGCGGGCCGCGGTGTCCGAGGCCCAGCGGGGTTACGAGGTCCACCGGTCGGACCTCGACTGGCCCGACGAGCAAGCGGCCGCGAGCCTCCGGCATCTACTGACCGACCATCCGTACCGAGCCGCGTATGACGCGCTCGGCTCCGTCACTTGGCTGAGCAGGTCGACCGACATCCGGTCCGCAACCGAGCGGGCTGAGCGGCAGTCCGCCGCCTTGATCGGGCTGGTGCGGGACTTGTTCGGCAACCCGTTCCGGCCGGTGGCGTTCGACCCCGACTGGCGGACGAGCACGGCCGTGGCCCTGGCCCGGGGGATGTACGACGCCCGCGACTTCGGCCCGATGCCGGTCCTGGCCGACGCCCTCCAGGACGCCGGCTGCGACCACCCGGAGGTGCTGGCCCACTGCCGCGACCCGGCCGGCATCCACGTCCGCGGTTGCTGGGTCGTGGATGGGGTGCTGGGGCTGACATGACATCGGTACGATGCGGGTACATCGCCCGACCACCGTGAGGGCTTGTCGATGGGGACCGCCACGATGGGGAAGGTACTCGTTCATGCCACGGTCCAAAACCTGGATGACCTGTTCGAGGTCGAGAAGGGGCAGCGGACGGCCGATCAGGTCCGAACGGTCGAGGTGCCGGACGCCCTCGTCGACACCGGGGCGACGGGGCTGATGATGCCCCGCCGGCTGATCGACCAGCTCGGCATCCGCCAGTACCGCACGCGGACCGTCCGCACCGTCGGTGGGGTGGTCACGATGGGGGTCTACCAGTCGGTCCGGCTGACCGTTCAGGGGCGGGACTGCAACGTGGACGTGTTCGAGATCGGCGACGACCTGGAGGTGCTGATCGGCCAGATCCCACTCGAAGCCCTCGACTGGGTCGTTGATCCGAACGGCCGACGGCTGATCGGCAACCCCGCTCACGGCGGCGAACACATGATCGACGCACTCGGCGTTCAGGGCTGAGCCGGCCGCGGCGTCCGCGTCCACTCGCGGGGCGTCGGCCGCAGCCACCCGCCGGCGGCCACCCACCCGAGCCGGGCCGTCACCCCCGCCGACCGCACGAGCAGCCCCGGTCGCAACCCCACCTCGACCATCGCCCGGCCGTAGACC
>JAIEQN010000416.1 GCA_019747685.1 Gemmataceae bacterium | reverse complement strand
ACCCGGCCGGCCGGGATCGACGGGTCGGCGGCCCGGAGCTTCGCCAACGGCCCGGCCTTCTCCGCCCCCGTCACCAGCCACAGGATTTGCCGGGCCCGGTCGATGACCGGGTACGTCAGGGTCAGCCGCCGGCGGTTCTGGTAAAGCCCGCCGGTCGGGGACACGTCCGCGTTTGTCACGTTCAGGACCGGATCGCCCGGCACGAGCGAGGCCGTGTGCCCGTCCGGCCCGAGCCCGAGGTGGACGAGGTCGATCACCGGCGGGTCGCCGGCCACGGCCCGGAGCGTGGCGGCGTATTCCTTCGCGGCGGCGTCGAGGTCGGCCGACTCGACCGGCATGGCGTAGACCTGCCCCGGCGGCAGCGGGGCGTGTGACAGCAGGCTGTCGCGGAGGTGGGTGAGGTTCCGGTCCGGGTCGCCGGCCGGGGCGACCCGCTCGTCCACCTGGACGACGTGGGCCCCGGCCCACGGCACGTCCTCGCCGGCCAGCGCCCGGAGCATCACCCACGGCGTGTGCCCGCCGCTGACGGCGAACACGAACCGCCCCCGGGCGGCGACCGCCTCCCGGGCCGCGGCCGCGACCAGGGCCGCGGCCGTCCGGGCGACCGCGTCGGCGTCGGGCAACACGTCAACCTGCACGGCGACCTCCCGTTGTCTTGGCGAGCGGGGGGCGTGAGCCCCCCGGTAGCGAAGCGACGCAACCGGGGATGGGGACCGACCGGGGGGATCACGCCCCCCGCTCGCCCGGACGAAAACGACCCGCGGGTTACAACCCCCGCCCGGATCACGTCACTTCCCGGCCGGCTTCTCGTGGTGCCCGCCGAACCCCAGCCGCATGGCCGAGAGGACCTTGTCCTGGTAGTCGGCCTCGCCCCGGGAGGTGAACCGCTCGTACAGGGCGGCGCTGAGGACCGGGACCGGCACCGCCTCGTCGATCGCCGCCTTGATCGTCCACCGGCCCTCCCCCGAGTCCGACACCCGGCCGGCGAAGTCGGACAGGTTCGGGTCCTTGACCAGGGCCGCCGCGGTCAGGTCGAGCAGCCAGGAGGCGATCACGCTCCCCCGCCGCCACACCTCGGCGATGTCCCGCAGGTCGAGGTCGTACCGGTAGTGGTCCGGGTCGCGGAGTGGGGTCGTCTCGGCGTCCACCTCGTGCGGCCGGCTGCCGACGTTGGCGCTCCGCAGCACCCCCAGCCCCTCGGCGTAGGCGGCCATCACCCCGTACTCGATGCCGTTGTGGACCATCTTGACGAAGTGCCCGGCCCCGTTCGGCCCGCAGTGCAGGTAGCCCCTCTCGGCCGTCCCGCCGAGCTTCTCCCGGCCGGGCGTCCGCGGGGCGTCGCCGGCCCCGGGGGCGAGGGTGTCAAACACCGGGTCGAGCCGCTTCACCGTCTCGGGCTCGCCGCCGATCATCATGCAGTACCCCCGCTCGGCCCCCCAGACCCCGCCGCTGGTGCCGACATCGACGTAGTGAAGCCCCTTCTCCTTCAGGGCCTTGGCCCGGCGGAGGTCGTCGATGTAGTACGAGTTCCCGCCGTCGATCAGGATGTCGTCCGACTGAAGAAGCGGGGTCAGCTCGGCGAGGCTGGCGTCCACGACCCCGGCCGGGACCATCAGCCAGACCGGCCGGGGGGGGGTGAGCTTGGACACGAGGTCGGCCGCGGACGACGCCGGGGCCGCCCCCTCGGCGGCCAGGGCCTTCACCGCGTCGGCGTTGCGGTCGTAGACGACGCAGGTGTGGCCGGCCCTCATCAGCCGGCGGACCATGTTCGCGCCCATCCGGCCCAGTCCGATCATCCCGAGCTGCATGGCGTGCTCCGCTGACGGGGGTTGAACACAATGGTATCCGGGCCGCCGCCGGGCGGTAGCACTATCCGGCGAGAGTTCCGCGCATTTGCATCGGTTGCAGCACGACCCAGACCCCGGCCGCGAACAGCCCGACCGCGAGCAGGGCCCACGGCAGGAATGCCCGGACGGCCCGCCGGCCGCCGGCCAGGTCGCGGGCGATCGCGTGGGCGGTGTACAGGGTCAGGAGCAGCCCGAGGTCGAGGGCGACGAGTTCCGCCTTGGTCAGCCACCCCCCGGCCCCGCGGCAGCAGCCGCCACCCCAGTCGGGTTGGCCCAAGGCGGTGACGCCGTGGTCGGCGGCGAACCGCTGCACCACCGGCCACGCCACGTCGTAACTGGTCGCCAGGTGGTAGCCGTAGTGGGCCAGCCACATCCCGAACCCGAGCGGGACCAGGGCGAACGCGAACCGGGTCGCCACCGCCAGCGTGCTGGGAGTGAGCCGGCCCCAGGTCCTGCCCGCCCACGCCGCGCCGCCCACCAGCAGGACCGGGGCGACGACGAGGCCGGCCGCGTACAGGGCGAAGACGACCGGCACCGGGGACGCCAGCCCGAGGCGGGAGCGGAGGTCGTCTTGCCAGTCCAGCACCGGGCCGACCATCCCGGCGGCGTTGACGAACGCGGCGAACACGACCACCACCACGAGGGCCGCGAGGTCGGGCCGTCTACTGAATCGCCCGGTGCCGGACCGCGGCCGGTCGTCGGCGAGGCCGCGGCCCGGCACCCCGGCCAGGACGCCGACGTTGCCGTGCGGGCAGGCGTGGACGCAGTCGAGGCAGAACGTGCAGTCCATGTTGCCCCGCTTCCGCGGCTGGGCCAGCCCCAGTTCGCACGCGGGAATGCAGTCCTTCGTCGTACAGGCCGCGCAGACCTTCGGGTTGCGGACGGCGACTTCGAGCGGCGAGGCGAGCGACTGCACGAAGTTGAACTGCCCGACCGGGCAGACGTACTTGCAGAACGCCCCCCCGCGGAACAGGCCGTCCACGGCGAATGCGGCGACGAAGTAGCCGACGACGATCGCGGCCGTCACCGACGGCCGGTCCCAAAGCGACCACGCCTCGTAGGCCGTGAAGAAGACGACGAGCAGCCCGGCCGCCAGCCACTTCCCGCGGAGGGCCCACGGCCAGTCCCGCCCGGCCGGCAGCCACCGCCGGGCCAGCGTCCGCGGCAGGGTGAACGGGCAGGCGGTGCAGAAGAAGTTCCCGGCGAGGAGTAGGCACAGGACGAGCAGCCCCCGCCAGTGGACCCACGGCAGCACGCCGGCGAGGTTCAGCGGGGCCTCGGCCGGGCCGGCGAACCCGTCGATGACGACTAGAACCGCGAGGGCCAGCAGCGGGAGTTGCAGCGCTGGCCGGGCGTACCGCCACCGCAGGAACGGCCCGACCACCCAGACCCGTGTCAGGTCGAACCGTGGCGGCGGACTCGCGTCGGCGAGCGGCAGCGCGAACCGCCCGCCGATCGGGACGGGCTTCGGTGTTGGTCGGGCCGGTTCCGCCGACAGCAACCCGACCACGATCCCGAACAGCGGCAGGAGGTACGCCACCGACCCGGGCACCCACATCAGCACACCGGCCGCCGCCTGGTCGTCGAGGGCCGACCCGCCGATCCGCGGCACGTCGGCGTAGTACGGGTACAGCACGACCTCGGAGAACGTGAGCAGGGCGGAAAGCACCGTGTTCGACAGGTCGGCGAGCAGCAGGTACGGGACGAGCAGCCAGACCGGCCACCGGGGCCGGGCCGGGTACGGCCGGACGACCGGGAACCAGAACACCAGCCCGGCCGCGAGGAAGCAGAGGTGTTGCAGGTAGTGCCAGCTCGATGAGCGGAGGGCCAGTTCGTAAGCCGCCGGCGTGTGCCAGGCCCAGGTCGAGACGACGAGGAGGACGAGGGCCGGGGCCGGGTGCGTGATCCACGACGCGAACCGTCGCAGCCACCGCATCCCGAACAGCGGCCCGACCCAGTACGCCCGGACCGGCTCGGGCAGGCCGCGGACCATCGGCAGGAGCGGTGCCCCGAGCCACAGCAGCGGCGGGGCCACCATGACCAGCAAGAGGTGCTGGACCATGTGGACCGACAGCAGCAGCCCGGCGAACGGCTCGACCGGCGACCCGAGGGCCAGGAAGATTGCCATCAACCCGCCGAAGAAGGCCGCGAGTCGATCATACCCCCACCGGCCGGGGTCGTGGCGGTGGTAGACCCGCCAGCCCCGCAGGTACACAAGGGCGGTGAGGAGTAGCCCGGCCCACAGCCACGGGTCGGCCGGCCACGACCGCAACGCGGCGTCGAGGACCGGCATCATGGCGCCGCCACCCGGGCCGGCGGCTGGCCCGGCGGCCGCAGGCTCCCCAGGAACGCCGCCAGGGCCTCCATCTCGGCCGGGTTCACCTTCTTCCCGTAGGCCGGCATGTTCCCGCCGCCGGGGGTGCCGTTACTCACCTGGTCGATGAGCTGGTTGTGGGTCAGCCGGGTGCCCACGTCCGTCAGGTCCGGCCCCCGCCGGCCGCCGACCCCGTCGAGGGCGTGGCAGTTCCGGCAGTCCTTGTTCTGGAAGACGGCCGCCCCCTGCAGCTCCAGCGGGCCCGACCGCCTCACCATCTCGACCGGCACCGGGTCTTTACTCCACGCCTCCATCACCGGCGACCACGGGGCCGTCGCCCCGGCGTAGCTCAGGACGGCCAGCGTCGTCGCCGCGACGGTGACGGCCATCACCGCCACCGGCCGGCGGCTCGGGGCACGCTCGCCGTGGTTCGAGATAAATGGGACGAGCAGCAGGCCGACGACGAGCAACCCGGGGAACACCAGCATGACGAACGTTTCCAGCCCCGGCGGGCAGAGCGACAGGAGGCCGAAGAGCCACAGGAACGGCCAGTCCGGGCGGGGGTTGGCCCCGGTCAGGACCGGGTCGGGCAGCCCGTGCGGCCCCTTCGGGCCGGCCAGGGCGGCGATGACCACGACGGCGATCACCACCAGCGACGAGAACAGGGCGTCCTTGCTCATGGCGTCGCCGAGGAACGGCTTGCCGGTCTTCAGCAGCTCGTGGTACTTGGCGTCGTAGGTCTTCGGGTCGACGGGCTGGCCCGGCTCCGGCGGCTCGCTGATGCCCTTCGACAGCACCAGCCAGAGGTGCCCGCCGACGAGGGCGAGGAGCAGCCCGGGCAGGACGAACACGTGGAGGGCGAAGAACCGGCTGAGCGTCGCGGCCCCGATCGTCTGTCCGCCGATCAGGAGTTCCACGATCGCCGGCCCGATGACCGGCACCCGCCCGGCCATCGCCGCCCCGACCCCGACCCCCCAGTAGGCGTCCGCGTCCCACCGCAGAACCTGCCCGGTGAACGCCATCCCGAGCGTCAGCAGCAAGAGGAACACGCCGAACAGCCAGGTCAGCTCCCGCGGGTACTTGTACGCCCCGTGCAAGAAGACTTGCGTCATGTGGACCGCCACCATCACCACCATCCCCGACCCGGACCAGTAGTGGACCGACCGGAGGAACCAGCCGAGCGGCTGGCGGTAGTTCAGGTATTCGAGGCTGGCGTAGGCCTGGTCCGTCGACGGGACGTAGACCAGGGCCAGCCCGATCCCGGTGGCGATTTGGACGAGCAGCAGCGTGATCGACGCGCTGCCGAAGACGTACCACCACCCCTTCGGCCCGGCGGCCCCGGCCGGGATCGGGTGTTCGAGCATCGGCATCACCGACTCCCGGACCTTGAGCCGGGAGTCGAACCAGCCGCCGACGGCCCGCACGATCCGCCTCATGGCCGTCGCCCCTCACCCCGCCGGGGTTCTCATTGGTTTGGTTCGGCGACACGCACACCCTGCGGCCGAACCAATGAACTCCGTCGGACCGACATCCGTGCCGGTCTCACGCCCCGGTCGGGCGGCCGATGCGGGACCGCCCGAGCTGCACCAAACCGGATGGTTTCTCCAGGGTGTCTTGCAGGGTCGGCAGGTGCGGGGCCTGGACCTCCAAGACACCGTCCACCACCCGCCACGGCATGTGGTACAGCCCCCGCGGCGGCGGGCCGGAGGCGTGCTCGCCGTTCTCGTAGTACACCCCGCCGTGGCACGGGCACATGAACAGCCCGGACTGCGGGAACCACGACACCGGACAGCCGAGGTGGGTGCAGTTCATGGCGAACACCCAGAACCGCGGCTGGCCGTCGTCGCCCGGCCCCAGGTAGCGGACGTAGGCCCCGGCCTTCGCACACGCCCCGTCCCACGGCTCGCGGACCGGGTCGGTGAAGACGTGCAGCCGGGTTTCGCCCACCGGCAGGTCGGCCACCCTGCCGATCGGCACCCAGTTGACCGGGTGGCCGCCGACGGCCCCGCCGAGGTATGCCGCTAGGGGCACCCCGACGGCCCCGGCGGCGGCCGCCCCGGCCCCGCCGGCCAGCCACCGGAGGACCGACCGCCGGGCCGGCCCGGGTTGCGGCTCAGGGGGTGATGATTCGGCCATCGGACGACTCCGTCAAACGGACCCGGGGCTTCACCCCGGGCTATGTTGTGTCGAGCTTTCAGCCCTCCGGACCACGCCGTTCGCAGGCCCGAAGGGCCACGACCTACTTCCCGGCGGGCGCGGTCCGCCACGACGCCAACAGGGCGGTCAGGTCGGCCACGTCCCGGGCGTCCAGCGGCTCGAAGTCGGCCGGGCGGCCGGCCGTGCCGGCGTAGTCCGGCATCCCCAGGTCGGGCCGGCCGGTGATGATGTAGCGTCGCAACACCTGGTCCGACGAGAGGGCCAGGAAGGCCGGGCCGTTGACCGCCCCGACCGGCCGGCCGTCGACCGACCCGCCGCCCTGGCCGCGGTCGCCGTGGCAGCCGGCGCAGGCCCGGGCGAACACCGCCATTCCCCGGCCCGCGTCCCCACCCGGGGCGAGGGCGTACCCCGGCGGGTCGCCCGACGGGTCGGGCTTGCCCCACGTCGGCTTCAGCCCCTCGGCGATGATCTTCACCTGCCGCGTCGTCAGCGGGCCGCCCTTGCCGTGGTCGAAGGCCGGCATCGGGGTGCCGGGCCGGCCGTCGGTAATGACCTTCAGCAGTTCGGCATCCGCCACGATCCGCAGGAACAGCCCGTCGTTGGGCGGCGGCCCGGGGCCGAGGTTCCCATCCGCCCCGTGGCAGCCGGCGCAGTTGGTGGCGTACAGGGTCCGGAAGTCCGTCACCTCGTCCGGCCGGGACGGGCCGGCCGGGGTCGGCTTGCCCGGCGGGGTGCAGCCGCCCGCGAGGAGCAACAGGGCGAGCGTCGGGAGCGACGGTCGGCGCGTCACGGCCGTCCTCCTTCCCCCGGGGTCGGCGGCGGGGCGGCCCCGCCCGTCCCGGCCGGCGGGACGATGACCTTCTCCGACCGCACCACCACGGCCGCGGCCACCAGCCCGAACACGAACTGGGAGACCGCGAACCAGGCCCAGTCCACGTAGTGCCGGAGGACCGGGTTTGCCACCCCCATCAGCCCGTAGCTGGCCCCGGTCCAGATCAGCGGGATCACCACCCCGCCGACCAGGAGCTGCCACCGCGGGGCGCCGGGGAGGGTCGGCAGGAGCACGCCGTACACCAGCCCGATGACCGCGGAAATGGTGGCGTGGATCACCACCCCGAGGGCGAACAGCGTCGGCCGGAACGCCTCCAGCTCGGCGACCGACAGGTCATCGATACCCGGCAGGGCCAGCCCGGCCAGCAGGTTCACCGGGAACCAGACGCCGTGCCCGCTCAGCACGCCCCAGATCAGGGCCGGGGCCGGCATCGCCACCCCGCCGGCCAAGCCCCCCTTGAGCCCGGCCGAGATCGGGTGGATCTTCTCCGGCAGCCGCATCCGGTACCCGGCCATCCCCGGGCCGAGCGTCTCGACCGTCCCGGGCCGGCCGGCGACCGGGGCGGGCGCCGGACCCGCGATCGGCTCGGCCTCGTGGCCCCGACCCGGCAGGAGTTCGGCCAGCCAGTTCCACAAGGCCACGGCGAAGAACAACCCGCCGACGGCCAGGAACGCGACGGTGCCGAGGGCCGCCCCGGCCCCGGCCAGGGCCAAGCCCAGGCTCAGCACCAGCGGCCACACGGTCGGCTTCGGGGCCTCGATCGTCGGCCGGCGGTCGGTCGCGGCGGGGTCGGTCATGGCTCACCGCCCCAGGACGTAGACGACCAGGAACACCACCACCCAGACGATGTCCACGAAGTGCCAGTACCACCCGACCAGCGTGACCGGCAGCGGGGCCGTGCCGGGTAAGAGGCCCCGGGCCGAGACGCCCAGCACCGCCGTCAGGGACAGCACCCCGAGGGTGACGTGGAAGGCGTGGAACCCGACCAGGGTGTAGTAGGTGGTGCCGAACAGGTTCACCCCGATCGTCAGCCCGTGGTCCCGGATCAGCCCCCGCCACTCGACCGCCGTGCCGACGAGGAACAGCACCCCGAGGAGGATCGTCGCCGCCCACAGGAGCCGGAACGTCCCCACGTTCCCCTTCCGCAGCGACCGCTCGGCCAGGTGGACCGTCACGCTACTGAGGAGTAGGCACGCGGTATTCCCCAGCACCAGCGGCAGCGACAAGGCTTCGGCGGGGGTCGGCCCGGCCGACCCGTGCCGCAGGAAGATCACGTAGGCCATAATCAGCGTGCTGAAGAAGGCTGCCTCGGACACCAGGAAGCAGACCATCCCGGCCTTGTGCGGCTCCGGCCGGCCCTCCACCCCGGCGGTGTGGTCCGGCGGCGCGACCGCCGACTCCGGCAGCACCTCCGGCGCGTCGGGGGTGGGGGACAGGTCCGTCACGGTCGGGCCTCGATGACCTGGGAAGACAGAAGATTCACCACAGAGTCACAGAGAGCACGGAGGAAAACCACGGAGCGAAAGTCGACCGAACCAAGGCCCGGGCTTTGTACATCTCGTCTCCGCGTGTCTCTTCTCTGTGTCCTCTGTGACTCTGTGGTGAATCCGGTTTTCTGCCGTCCTCACTCGTACTTCCAGTCCGGGTCGTCCGGGTGCTTCAGGTCCCACAGCGGGCGGCGGCTCCGGACCGTCGGCACCACTGCGAAGTTGTACGCCGGCGGGGGCGAGGGGGTCGCCCACTCCAGCGTCCAGGCGTCCCACGGGTCGTCCCCGGCCGGCTTCCCCTTCCACAGCGAGGCCACAATGTTGTACGCGAAGAGCAGGTAGCTCGGGGCCTGGAGCAGGGCCCCGAGGGTGGCGAGCTGGTTCCACAGCTCCCACCCGCGGCCCGGGCCGTAGGTGTAAATCCGCCGCGGCATCCCCAGGATGCCCGCCACGTGCATCGGGGCGAAGGTCAGGATGAACCCGAGGAAGAGCAGCCAGAACTGCCACTTGGCCAGCCGCTCCGACAGCATCCGGCCGGTCGCCTTCGGGTACCAGTAGTGGATGGCGGAAAAGATGCCGAACACCGTCCCGCCGATCAACACCCAGTGGAAGTGGCCGACCACGAAGTAGGTGTCCGTCACCTGGAGGTCGACCGGGGCGCAGGCCAGGATGATCCCGGTCAGCCCGCCGATCACGAACATCGACAGGAACCCGAGGGCGAACAGCATCGGCGACTTGAGGACGAGCTTCCCGCCGTAGACGGTGGCCAGCCAGTTGAACAGCTTGATCCCGGTCGGGATGCTGACCAGCATGCTCGCGGCGGCGAAGAACAGGTCCAGGGCCCGGCTCATCCCGACGGCGAACATGTGGTGGGCCCACACCCCGAGGCTGATGAACGCGATCGCGGCCGTGGCGGCGGCCATGAACTCGTACCCGAACAGCACCTTCCGGCTGAACACCGGGACGACCTCGGAGATCATCCCGAACGCCGGCAGGACCAGGATGTACACCTCCGGGTGGCCGAAGAACCAGAACAGGTGCTGCCACAGGTAGGCCGACCCGCCGGCCTGGGTGTCGAAGAAGTGGGCCCCGAGCTGGCGGTCGAACTCCAGCATCACCAGGGCGGCGGTCAGCGGCGGCATCACGACCAGGATCTGGACCGAGGTCCAGAACATCACCCAGACGAAGAACGGGACCTTCCGGAGCGTCATCCCGGGGCAGCGGAGGCTGAGGGTGGTGACGGCGAAGTTGATGGCGGCCGTCGTCGTCCCGAACCCGCTGACGATCAGCCCGAGGGCCCAGCAGTCCACCCCCGGGCCGCGGGCGAACGAGTTTTCGGTGAGCGGGGCGTAGGCGAACCAGCCGACCGCCGGCGGGCCGCCGGGGACGACCATGCTGAAGTAGACCAGCAGCCCGCCGAAGAGGGTGGCCCAGAACCCGAAGGCGTTGAGCCGGGGGAAGGCCATGTCCCGGGCCCCGATCATGAGTGGGACGGCGAAGTTGGCGATGCCGATCAACAGCGGCATCCCCACGAAGAAGACCATCGTGGTGCCGTGCAGGGTGAAGAACTGGTTGAACGTGGTCGGCGGCAGCAGGGCCAGGTTCGGGGCCCACAGTTGCAGCCGCATCATCAGGGCCGCGGCCCCGGCCACGAGTATGAACCCGACGGCCATCAGGACGTAGAGGATGCCGAGCTTCTTGTGGTCGACCGTCACCACCCACCCGTGGAGGGTGGCGGTCCACGGCGGCCGGGTCGCGGCGGCCGGCGCGGCGGCGGGTTCGGCTTCGGCCGTGGCCATCGTCAACCCTTCGTCATCATGTCCCGTAGGGTGTGTCGAGGCTCGCCGCGGGCGAGGCGAGACGCACCAGCGCCCCCCGGTGCGTCTCGCGGACCGCGGACGGTCCGCTCGACACACCCTACGGGCTGTCACCGCAACGTCTCCAGGTAGTCGACCGCCAGGTTCAGGTTCGGCTCGGTCAGGGCGAAGGCCGGCATCAGGCACCCGGGCTTCACCTGCTGGGGGTTGTTCACCCACCGGCGGAGGTCGGCCGGGCCGTTCGGGGTCGTCCCGGAGGCGAGCGTCTGCCGGGCCATCAGGTGCGTCAGGTCCGGGCCGAACGTCCCCCGAGCCGGCGTCCCCCGGACGGTGTGGCAGTTGACGCACGAGAGCGACAGGAACTCGGCCCGCCCCGCCCGCCCGGCCGGGTCGTCGGCCGCCGGGGCGGCCTCGGCGGCCAGCCACTTCTCGAACGCGGCCGGCGGCTCGGCCACCACCCGGATGAGCATGTGGGCGTGCTGGGTCCCACAGTACTCGGCGCACTGCCCCTGGTACAGCCCCGGCTCGTCGGTCTGGACCCACATCTGGTTGGTCCGGCCGGGCAGCAGGTCGGTCTTCCCGCCCAGCCGCGGGACCCAGAAGCTGTGGCACACGTCGGCCGACTGGAGCGTCAGGTAGACCGGCCGGGGCGTACCCGGACTGCCGGTCGGGATGTGCAGCTCGTTGGCCGTCACGAAGCCCAGCTCCCGGCCGTTGTAGCTCTCGTACCGGTACTCCCACCACCACTGGTGGCCGACTACCGTGACCCGCAGCGGCTCGGCCCCGGCGGGCGGCCGGTCCGGGTCGGGCTGGACCTCCCAGATGACCCGGCCGACGAGCAGCACCAGCACGAACACCACCAGGGCCGGGCCGGCCGTCCAGGCGATCTCGATCGGCTTGCTGCCGTACACCTGGGGCGGCTCGGGGTCGCCCGGCCCGGCCCGCCGGCGGCCCGTCACCAGCGAGTAGATCAGCACCCCCTCGACCAGCAGGAAGATGCCGAAGGTGATGGCGGAGACGAGGACGAACAGCCCGCGGATCGACTCGGCCGGCGGGCCCGCCGGGTCGAGGATGGAAAGGTTCTGGGCGTCGGCCAGCAGAACGCCCGCCATCGGCGGCTTCCTCGGTGCGGTTCGCACGGACCCGGGATGGTGGGTAGAGTAACCGCCGGGGTCGGGGCGGGCCACCAAGAAACGGGCGGAATCCAGGTGGTGACGGGCGTGCGACACTCGCGGGTGTTTCTCCGGCTGGCGTTGGGCGGCGGGCTGCTGCTCGGGCCGACGGCCGTGGCCCGGGCCGACGGGGGGACCGTCCGGGCGTCGGTCGTCGCGGCGGGATGGCGGGTGACGGTGTTCACGGCGCCGACCCCGCCCCGGGCCGGGCCGGTCGACGTGAGCGTGCTGGTCCAGGACGCCGCCACCGGCCGGCCGGACCCGGGCCACCGGGTCCGGGTCCGGGCGGAACCGCGCGACCGATCCGGCCGGCCGGTCGAGCAGCCGGCCACCGCCGACGCCGCCACGAACAAGTTGCTGGTCGCGGCGACGATCGACCTACCCGAGCCGGGCTGGTGGGCGGTCCGCGTTCGAGTCGAGGCCGATGGGCGGTCGGCCGAGGTGGGGTTCGAGTTGGAGGTCGGCGACCGGCCGCCGCGGTGGCTGTCGCTGGCCGGTTGGGTCGGCTGGCCGGCGGCGGCGGTGGCCGTGTTCGCCGCCCACCGGGCCTTGGTCCGGCGGAAGGCCGGACGGCGGGCCTGAGCCGCCTCAGCCGGGCGATCCTCATCCGCCGTCGGGGTCCGGGTCGCCGTGCTGGATCAGGAAGGCCAACTGCTCGAGCTGGATGGCCAGGTCGACCGTCACCAGCTTCACCCGCGGCGGCAGCTTCAACAGTACCGGGGCGAAGTTCAACACCCCCCGCACCCCGGCCGCCGCCAGCACGTCGGCCGCCCCCTGGGCCGCCTCCGCCGGGACCGCCAGGACCGCGATCTCGGCCCCCAGCTCGGCCGCCCGCGGCCCCAGCCGGTCGGCCGGCTCGACCGCCAGCCCCTCCACCCGCTGCCCGACCTTCCCCGGGTCGGCGTCGAACAGCCCGACGATCTCGAACCCCTGGGCCCGGAACCCCCGATACCGCAACAGCGCCCGGGCCAGGTTCCCGACCCCGACCAGCACCGCCCGCCACCGCCGGTCGATCCCCAGGGCCGCCCGGATGGCCGCCGCCAGCTCCCGGGCGTCGTACCCGGCCCCCCGCTGGCCGAGGTTTCCCAACGCCGCCAGGTCCCGCCGGACCTGGGCGTCGGTCACCCCGCAGGCCGCCGCGATCCGCCCGCTCGACACCCGCCCCCCGTCGTCCGCCCACCCGGCCAGGGCCCGCAGGTACAGGCTCAGCCGGTGGGCCGCCACCCGCGGCAGCCGGTCCACAGCCCCTCCGGGGCAAGGCAACAGGGAAAAGTCGAAAAGAAGGACGAAAGCCCTGGGTACGCTGGGACGACCGGCGGCCCGACCCGTAGTATACTTGGCCTTCTCCCGTTCGCCTTTTCCCTTCCCGTCTACCGGCTTCCGGTCCACGACACCGGCACCACCACCTCCTGACCGGCCGGCTCGGCCAGCTTCACCCGCACCCGGCCCGACCCGGGCTGGGTCGCCTTGACCGTCACCCGGACCGCCGCCACCGGGCCGGTCCCGGCCGACCACTTCACCGCCACCGCCGGGTGGTCGCTCTCGGCCCCGGCCACCCCGACCGGCTTGCCGTCGGCGGCCCGCAGTTGCACCAGCGTCGACACCTCGTCCCCCCCGGCCCCGAGCCGGACGGCCACCTCGTCCGGGCTGGCCGTGACCCCGCCGGCCGGCCGCTTCAGCACCCGCACCGGCACCCGCAGTTCGGGGTAGGCCGGGTCGTCGGTCAGGAGGACGACGGTTTCGTCCCGGTGCCCGGCCGGGGCGTCCGCCGCGAGCTTCAGGACGACCTCTTGCGTCGCCGGCTTGCCCGGGGCGGCATCGGCCCGGGGCTTGACCTCGGCCGTCAGGTGCGGCGACGACCCGGCCGCCTGGACCACCCGCAGCGGGGTCGCCCGGCGGTCGGTCACGGTCAACACCTGGGTCGCCGCCCCGGCGGTCGAGAAGGCCACCTGCGGCGGCGCCACCGCCACCTCCCGGGACAGGGTCGCGGTCAGGGCCAGGGGGAGTTCCCCCGACCGGGCGGCGGCCGGGTCGCCCGGCACGTCGAGGGTGTAGCTCACCACCGCCTGCCACCGGTTCGGGCCGTCCGGCTGGGTCAGGGTGTTGACCTCGACGGTCAGCTTGGCCGTCTCCCCGGGCCGGAGGGTCGCCGTCGAGAGGCCCCGGCGGAGGCACCCGCACCCGGCCTCGACCTTGGTGACGGTCAGGGTCCCGGCCGGGCCGCGGTGGGTCAGGTCGAACGTGTGGACCAGCGGCGGGCCGCCCTTCACCTCGCCCTTGGCGGCGACCGGGGCCGGGCAGTGCAGCGGGGCCGGAGCCGGCGGGTCGGCCAACCCGGCCGCGGCCAGCAGGAGGAGGGTGTTCATGGCCGGCGGGATACCGCCGGCCGGCCGGCCGGACAATCCCGGGTGGCCGGCCGGCGGTATCCCGGATGGTTCCAGCCCGGACACACACCCCGCGCCTGACGAATCCGATCCCGACGGTACGAATCTTGTCAAGCGGATATCCGGCCCGGCTCCGGCAACGTCTCCCCGCGACCCGGCCGGGCCTACAAAACCCCCATGCGCGTCGTCGTTCATTGCGGGCCGTTCGCCCCGCCGGCCGGGCCGCCGGCCGCCGACGAGGTCCACCTGTGGGTCCTCGACCTCGACCGCCC